>NZ_PIJF01000034.1:0-35342 GCF_002809985.1 Geobacillus sp. WSUCF-018B | reverse complement strand
ATCGAGTTCTTTCCGCTACCTAGGGCATTTTCTATGACCGAAATGCCCTATTTGTGCTGGGCTTTTTTATACACTAGCACTGGGGTGAATAGTTACTTTCTCGATGAAATTAGCGAAATCCCGCTCCACCTGCAAGTAAAACTCCTTCGTGTGCTTCAGTCGATGGAAATTATGCGCTTGGGGGCGGAGGCGCCCAAACGGATCGATGTCCGCATCATCGCCGCAACGAACAAACCGCTTGAAGAGCTGGTCGCCGCCGGGCGGTTCAGAGCTGATTTGTTTTACCGGCTGAACGTCATGCCGATCGCCATTCCGCCGCTGCGCGACCGGAAGGAAGACATCCCGCTGTTGGTCGACCATTATCGAAAGCGGTTTGCTAAAAAGTATCAAAAACAGCTCGTGTTCACCGACAGGGCGCTTGCGATGATGATGGACTACCATTGGCCTGGCAACGTCCGCGAGCTCGTCAACGCCATTGAGCGCATGTTTGTAACGTCTGCCGCGCCCGTCGTCGACGAAGATCACGTGGCCAAATGGCTTCATCTTGAGCCGCCGACGGCTGCCGATCCGGTGTCAGTCAGCGAGGTCGTTCCGCTCAAACAAGCGGTGGCGGACGTCGAGCGCCAGCTCATCATCAAAGCGCTTCATCATGCGCGCACGTATCGGCGGGCGGCGAAGCTGTTGGGTGTCGATGCGTCGACCCTTGTGCGCAAGGCGCAAAAATATGGAATCGAATCACGGGGAGGGGAAGAAGATGGATTTTACGTTGCCAGCCGAGATTGAATTTTTAAAAGAAAGGCTCTGTTAAAGAACATTGTTGATATTTGAAACCCAACCAAGTTCTTGCTATAATTACAATTAGAACAAATGTTCGGGATTGTTAATGATGGACAAAGCGTTCAGTAACCTATTAAAATACATCGACAAGTTACCCCATACTAAAAAGGAACAAGTATATCAATGGGTAAAACGTTATGTTGACCCGACCTCTTCCGTTGGTGGTAGATTGATTAACGAAATGAGGGAAACTCGTTTTAAAGATGGTTTCGAGTGTCCCCATTGTACATCTGAACACGTTGTTCGATTCGGAAAAGTCAAGGGTCGTCAACGGTATCGTTGTAAAAGTTGCCTTAAAACCTTTACGGATACGACTAACACCGTTCTTTATCGCACCCGAAAAGGTGATGAATGGATTACATTTGTGGATTGTATGTTCAAAGGCTACTCCCTGCGTAAATCGGCTGAAATCGTAGGGGTTACTTGGGTTACACTTTTTTACTGGAGACATAAACTGCTATCCGCCTTAAAGCAAATGGATTTTGACCATTTTGAAGGTATCGTTGAAGTTGACGAGACCTATTTCTTGTACTCTCAAAAAGGGCAACGTGGCATTACAGAACGGAAGCCTCGAAAACGTGGAGGAAAATCCAAACACAGAGGAATCAGCCACGAACAAGTATGTGTTCTTGTTGCAAGAGACCGTACAAAAGCAACCGTCTCCAAAGTATCTTGTATGGGGCGTATTGTAAAAACCAAAATTGAAACTATCATTGGTACTAAACTATCGTCTGACAATGTGCTTGTTACAGATGTTTGGAGAGCATACAAAACCTATGCAAAAGAAAAAGGGTTAAAGCATTACCGAATCAAATCCGATGATGGAAAGCACGTTATAAAAGGCTTATATCACATTCAAAATGTCAACAGTTTTCATTCTCGGATGAAGAAGTGGATTGACCGTTTTAAAGGTGTGGCTACAAAATATCTTGATAATTACCTTGCTTGGTTCTTGTTTATAGATAGTCGCAGTAATGAAAGCACAAAACACAATATCAAAGAGTTCCTACTATCCTCATTTGTATTTGAAATGACCGATACTTATGATAGTTTACGTTTATCTAAATTCAGTGTGTAATTTATGAATAAAGTTTTCTTTTCCGACTAACTAAACAGATTACGAAGAAAAAGGGGGAAACATATGCCACAAGAAAAGTATTGTTTAGGATGTGAATTAGCAAACAAAAAACTACCAGTTTATGTTGTGTACGAAGATGAGTATGTGACTTGTATCTTAGACCACGCTCCCTTTAATGATGGACATACTTTGATACTACCAAAGAAACATTTTAAAGAAGTGGAAGAACTCAATGTGGATACAGCAAATGCAATTATGAAGGCATCTATACTTGTTTCAAAGGCTATTAAGTTATTGTATAAACCTGATGGTATTACAATTTGTCAAAATGGTGGTATTTTTAATGAATTAACCCATTATCATATGCATATTGTACCAAGATACGAAAATCAGTCTTTTGCAGATTTTTACTTAGAAGATGAGACAGAAAATGATAATAAAGTAAAAAATCTTAGGGACGTAATGTTAAAATTACAAGAGGCAATATACGCTGTTAAATAATAATCTGTATCAGCTAACGATGGCGTTATTTCAAGAAAAGAAGAACTTTCTTAACTCCGAAGTTCCCAAATTTTTGTGCTATATCAACATTAACCTTTAACACAGCCAAAAGAAAACGTCCGTAAATTTGTGAAAGAAGTCGTGGAACCGGTGGCCATGGACATTGAAGAAAACGACCACATTCCAGAAGATATTATTGAAAAATCGAAAGCCATGGGGCTGTTCGGCTTAAGCATCCTGGAAGAATACGGCGGCCTTGGCTTGTCGATGGTCGGCAAATGCGCCATTTATGAAGAACTCGGGAAAACGCATAACGGCTATACGACATTAATCGGCGCTCATACCGGCATCGGTACGGTCGGCATCGTCGAGCTCGGCACCGAGGAACAAAAGCGGCGCTACTTGCCAAAAATGGAGACAGGCGAATGGATCGGCGCCTTTGCCTTAACCGAGCCGAGCGCCGGCTCGAACGCCGCCGCAATCGGCCGTGTGCCAAGGCCGAGCATCATCGCCCAGCCGCCGGCAAGCTCCACCATCGTCACGATGTAGGCGAGCCAGCCGGGAAGCCCCATCGCCGCAAACGAATCGGCCGCCGCCTCAAGCCCCCGCTGCCATTTCACCCAGCCATGGGCGAAAAAGATGAACCCGGTGACAATCCGCAACAGAAAGGCGCCGAATTCCTGGGAATGCATGAGATTCTCCCTCCTTGTCCCAACAGCATGGTAGTACAATGTATGCGGGTGGGTCCGCCCCCATGCCTTTCGTTCGCCATTTGACTAGCGATGGGTTACAATGGAGGGGAAGCGCGTCAAAAGTAGAGGAGGATGGCCATGAAAATTGAAGTATGGTCCGATTTTGTCTGCCCGTTTTGCTATATCGGCAAACGCCGATTGGAACAGGCGCTTGAGCCATTTCCGCACCGGGAAGACGTTGAAATCGTATTCCGCAGCTTTGAACTCGATCCAAACGCACCAAACGAGACCCCGTTGACGATTCATGAAATCATCGCCAACAAATACGGCATTTCGCTCGAGGAAGCGAAGCGGGCGAACGCCGATATCGGCCGGCAGGCGGAGGCGGTCGGTTTGACGTTCCGCTTTGACACGATGAAGCCGACGAATACGTTTGACGCCCACCGGTTGGCTCAATATGCGAATGAAAAAGGAAAGCTTCAAGATGTCGTCGAGCGGTTGTTTTACGCCTATTTTACGGAGTCGAAGCGAATCAGCGACCGCAATGTGCTGCTTGCGATCGCCGAAGCAGCCGGGCTTGACCGGACGGAAGCGGAAGAAGTGTTGGCCAGCGGCCGCTACACACAAGAGGTGCGCCGCGATGAGGAAGAAGCGGCGGCGTTGGGCGTCCGCGGCGTGCCGTTTTTCGTTCTGAACCGGAAGTATGCGATTTCCGGCGCCCAGCCGGTTGAGGTGTTCCGGCGGGCGCTGGAGAAGGTATGGGAGGAAGAACAATCGCGGCCGCTGCAGCCGCTGTCGACTGATCAAGGCGGGACGTGCACCGACGAAGGGTGCTCTATTTAAGAAAATAAATCAAAAGGAAAAGCCGGTTAGGGATGCCTAGCCGGCTTTTTTGCGAAGCCCCATAATGAAACAATGGGAGAGAAGATTAACCGCGCTTCACAAACAGCGGCAAGTCCGTATGCCCCATGCCGCGGACGTAGACGAACAGCTGGCCTTTATGATGAATTTCGTGATCCATTGCCATTTGCAACAACTGTTTGGTTGGAATTTGAATGCCGAAAATCGATGTTAAATCGAGCGTTCGGTCGAAGTCGTCATCGCGCATCGATTCGATGAGCTGCTTCGTTTTTTCCGTATACGACTCCGCCAGCTTGGCCAAATTCGTCTCCGATTCCTCGATTTTTTGCCGGAACAGCGATGGATCGCCGTGTTTCGCCGTGTTGGCGAAATTGTAGAAGCTGAACAGCATATGTGTCGCCAGCTGCTTTGCTGTCATCGAGGTCGGCGTCGGTTTGTAATCATAATGCGCCTCGTCGATTTTGCGGATCAGTTCCATCGTGACATGGCGGCGGGAAAGGAAATATTGCACCCATTGTTGTGCGCGGGACATGTGTATTCCTCCTTTGGAATTCATTTCCTCGTCCTATTATACCACAAATAGAGGAAATGTTGGCGGCTAGTGTTTCTCCTTGTTTTGGTCCTTTGCCTGTCACCTTTTCCTTTCAAACTGCTTATTCTATTAATAAAATAAGGAAAAATGTGGAGTGGATGTCCCTATATTGTCTTCGTGAAAAACGCCGGCATGTAAGGAAGGGGGGAAAACGACGATGCCGAAAATTTTTATTGACCCCGGTCATGGGGGAAGAGATACCGGCGCGATCGGCAACGGGTTGTTGGAGAAAGACATTACGTTGTTTATCGCTCTTGAAATCAACCGTCTGCTGCAAAATGAGTATGAAGGAGTGTTGGTGCAGCTGAGTCGGACAAAAGATGAAACGGTGCCGCTTGAGGAGCGGACGGATCGGGCCAATCAATGGGGGGCGGATTTATACGTGTCGATTCACGTGAATGCCGGTGGCGGCACGGGGTATGAAGATTATATTTATAATCGGCTCGATGACGATTCGGTAACAGCCCGCATCCGCGATGCCATTCATGAAGAAGTCGTCAAGGCTACAGGATTTCGCGACCGTGGGAAAAAGAAAGCAAACTTCCATGTGCTGCGCGAAACAGTGATGCCGGCGGTGCTCACGGAGAATGGATTTATTGATCGAAAAGAGGATGCAGAAAAATTGAATGACACCCAGTTTTTGCGAACAGTCGCCCGTGGGCATGTAAATGGAATGGCACGGGCATTGGATCTGACAAAAAAATCAAACCTCTCTTTAACGCGTGTGACAGTGGATGGAACGCAAGTCGGGGCATTTGCGGAGAAGGAAAATGTGCTGCGTCAAGTGGAGCGTTATTTAGGAAGAGCGAAGCGGATTGAGCTTGAACAAGTCAAGGAATGACGGGAACGCTTGCCTAGTTTCAGCTGGGCGAGCGTTTTTTTGTCCGTTTGTCCTAGTGGAAAGGCCGCCTCCTCCTTTGGCCAGCCGTCATATGAGTATAGCGAGAAACAAAGGAGGGGGGAAAGAGATGTTTGGCTATTCGATCGTGCAGCTCGCCCGCCGCCATGCGAGACGGCTTGACCGTCCGCTCCGCCATGCGCTTGTCAATATGTACAAACCAATGACACGGATGCCGTGCATTTTCCACCGTTGGATGGAGCGGTGGTGGCGAAAATGGAGGACCGTTTCTGTTTTGATCGAGGTTGAAGGCACAGAGGGCATTGAGGCGCTGGCCAAGGCGGAGCAGGACCATTTCCGCATGAAACTGCATCACCATTTCCGCCATGTCCCGCTATGGAGTGCACGGGTGACGCCGGCAGCGCTTGAGCAGCTGCTTGAACATCCGAAAGTGAAAAAAGTGTACCTCAATCGGCAGGTCAAGGCGCTGTTAAACAATGCAGTCCCATCGGCCAATGCCAAACATGTGGCTGTCAACGGAACTTCACCGGCCTTCTAGAAAAAAAGAGGGAAGCGCTTATTGTGCGCTTCCCTCTTCATTTTCGCGTTTGTTGTAATCGTATTTCGACGGATCGACCGGTTCGAAGCCTTTTGGGGTATAGAACCGGAGCAAATCGCCGTAAACAACCTTATCCGACAGGTCGAGCTTCGTGCGGATGATTTGTTCGAGACGTTGAATCTCCGGCGTTTCTTCAAGCGGCTCGCCCGTTTTCGTATCATAGTACTTGCCGTTGACCGCTGTCACGGTTGGCGTTACGAAGTCACCGTTGCGGAACGGGATGATTTCTTGATGGTCCGGCGACAACAAGTCCGTCCCGAAGTGGACGTAATTTTTCGTGTCGATGCCAAGCAAATGCAGCAAAGTCGGCAACAAGTCGATTTGGCCGCCGAATTCATGAATGACGCCGCCTTTTATGCCTGGGACATGGATGAACAGCGGCACTCGTTGTAACTGGGCGTGTTCATACGGCGTGATTTCCTTGCCTAAAATTTGCGACATGGCCTTGTTGTGATTTTCCGAAATGCCATAATGGTCGCCGTACAAAATAATGACCGAGCGGTCGTACAGACCGGATTTTTTCAAGTAATCAAAGAACTCTTTGACGGCCTCATCCAAGTAGCGGGCCGTTTGGAAGTAACGGTCGACCGAGTCGTCTCCCGTCGTTGCCGGCGGGATTGTGGCATCTTCCTCGCTGATCGGGTACGGGAAGTGGTTCGACAGTGTAATAAATTTCACATAGAACGGCTCTTTCAACGTTTCCAACAGCGGGATCGACTCCCGGAAGAACGGTTTGTCTTTCAACCCGTAGTTCAAGACGTCCTCGTCGTTCATATCATAGTAGCTGGCGTCAAAGAAATGATCGAACCCGAACGATTTGTAAATTTCGTCGCGGTTCCAGAACGATTTGTAGTTGCCGTGGAAAACCGCGCTTGTGTAACCGTATTGGCGCAAAATGGCAGGAGCCGCATGGTACGTATTTTGCCCTTTCGTCGTGAAGACGGCCCCTTGCGGCAGGCCATAGAGCGAGTTTTCGAGCATAAACTCTGCGTCCGATGTTTTCCCTTGACCCGTTTGATGGAAGAAGTTATCGAAATAGAATGTGTTCGGATCGCGGGTGAGCGAGTTTAAGAACGGGGTGACCTCCTCCCCGTGCAATTTGTAGTGAATAACAAAGTTTTGCAGCGACTCCAAGTGAATGTAAATCACATTTTTTCCTTTCGCCACACCGAAATATTTCGGGTTCGGCTCAGCATACGTCGCCTGCACATGGTTCAATACGGTTGTGATGTCGCTTTTGTTCGCGAACGCCCGTTGTGTCGACGATTTCATGCTTTGGATCGTGTCATAGATCAAGTAGTTGTATACCCCTAAATATTTGACGATATAGTTGCGGTCAAACGTTCTAGTCAACAGCTGCGGGCGGTCGGCTTCCGCGAGCGCCAAGTTGACGCTGAACATTAAAATGGCCGAAGCAAAAATAACGCCTTTTTTGACGCGGCCGGCCCGCACCGGCGGAAGCGGGAACCGTTTCGAGAACACGATCACTGCCAAAATGATCGTGTCCAAGAAATAAAGCGGGTCATACCATCTGAGCAATTCCAAAATGCTGCCGCCGAGATCGCCAAAGTTTTTCGTTTGCGTCAACGTCGGCAATGTAATAAAATCGCTGAAAAAGCGATAATAGACGATATTGGCGTATAAAATGAACGACAAAATGAGATTAATAGTAACGAGCCGCCTATATACCCGTGTTTCTCTGCCCAATAGGGCTAAGCCAAAGAAAAACACCGCCGAGCTGATCGGATTGATCAACAGCAAAAACTCCTGCATGGAGTTGCTGATGCCAAGGTTAAATTCCGCTAGATAGGCGACATACGTCTTCAGCCAAAACAAGAGCACCGCCAAAATAAAAAAACCAATATATTGGTTAGGGAGAGAACGGCATTTTGTCAACAATTTCTTTCCAATCGTTTTCACGTTCTCTTCTCCTCCTTTGCCTCGTATTCTCGAAAGATCCAATTCTATTTCTATTCTTCTATGAACAGCTTCCGCGCATAGCAGCCAGCATTTTGTCCTGACATCATTTTACATCGGAACGTCTCCATGTCAAGTAGCATAATACGTCTTTTGCCAAAAGTCAATGGAATGTTTTTTAAGGATTGACGGACGCCCCCTTCCTTTCCACCTCGTTTCCCTGTATGGCGATGGACTGCCACTCATATAGACGAATGGAAATCGAAAAGGTTTCAACTGCCCTTCTGAAAACGTCCCGATGCGCGTGGCCATGCCCTTTACCCATTTTATTAGACAACGAGGACATTATGATAAAAATTGTTGGCTGTACCGGAATCGGCTTGTTTTTGGTATATTTTTTCTATGCATCATCCACAAACTATAAGGAAGAACTGGATGAAGGGAAAGAGGTAAGCCATGCCAATGAATCCAAAAGGCAAATTTTTTGATCCGCCGAAAATTCTCGTGTCCGGATTTGCGCTCATTATTTTGATTGGAGCGCTGCTGTTGATGCTTCCTGTTGCGACCGTGGATGGAAAGGGGCTGCCGTTTTTAGACGCGCTGTTTACAGCGACTTCCGCGACGTGCGTAACTGGACTTGTTGTCGTCGACACCGGGACGACGTTTACCCTGTTTGGCCAGCTCGTCATTTTGGCGCTCATTCAAGTCGGTGGGCTCGGATTTATGACGTTTGCGACGCTGTTTGCCTTTTTGCTTGGCAAACGCATTTCGTTGAAAGAACGGCTCATCCTCCAAGAGGCGCTCAATAATTTGACGATCGAGGGCATCGTTCGGCTCGTCAAACGCATTTTCCTTTTTACTGTTGTGATTGAAGGGATCGGCGGGGTGTTGCTCTCAATCCGCTTTGCCTTTGACATGCCGCTCGGCCGGGCGATTTACTTTGGCTTTTTCCATGCGATTTCGAATTTTAACAACGCCGGGTTTGATTTAATGGGTGAGTTCCGCAGCTTGACCGGCTATGTGGACGATCCGGTCGTCAGCCTTGTTGTGCCGATTTTGATTATTTTAGGCGGAATCGGCTTTATTGTCATGAATGAAGTGTACGAGTATAGGCAGACGCGCCGCCTTTCCCTTCATACGAAGGTCGTCGCCATTACGACGGCATGGCTGCTAGTAGCCAGCATGGCGCTGATATTGCTGCTGGAGTGGAACAATCCGAAGACGATGGGGCCGCTGTCGCTCTCAGGCAAGTTTCTGTCCGCGTTTTACCAGGCGGTCACTCCGAGAACGGCGGGCTCGAATACGCTTAACATCCCGGATTTGACGCAGCCGACGCTGTTTTTGATCGTGTTTCTCATGTTTGTCGGCGCTTCCCCGGGTTCGACGGGCGGTGGAATCAAAACAACGACCTTTACGACGTTGCTCGGCGCGGTTTGGTCGCAAATTCGTGGGAAGGAAGACGTCATTTTGTTCCGAAAACGAATCGTCTATGATACGGTATACAAGTCGCTGACCGTGACCATGAGCGGGCTGTTTATCGTCATGTTTGTAACGATGGTGTTGACGATCACCGAGAGCGGAAAAGACTTTCTCATGATTTTATTCGAAGCGACGTCGGCGTTTGGGACCGTCGGACTGTCGATGGGACTGACTCCAGAGTTGTCTCCGCTCGGAAAGGCGGTCATTATCTTGACGATGTTTGCCGGCCGCGTCGGTCCGCTGACGATCGCGTACGCGGTCACGCTGCGCCGTCAGCCTGATCCGTTCCGCTATCCGAAAGGGAAAATTATGATTGGATAGAGGCAAGACAGGAAAAAGAAAGAAAGCATAAAGATAAGGACGGTTTATGCGAAAAAGCGGCTCAAAGGCAGAGAAAATCGTTGTTTTTTCTGCTTTTTCACTGTTTACGGAGAAAAGGGGGAGGAGTAATATATGGAAGCAGAAACAACTGAATATTTAGCGCTGAATCCGTCATGGAGCGGGGGACCCACTTGTTGCAACGCTCGTTGCTAGGGGTGAATCCGAAAGGACGGGCATCTCTCCAAGCCCGAACCCGACAGCTAACCTCGCAAGCGCTTTGGGGAGGGATGGGTATGGCCTTAGAGTGTACATAGCCGTTGAGCGCACCCTCAACGGCTTTTTTGCTTGTGTGTCAGTTCATCAATCTAGGGAGGAATGGAAGCATGGCTTCACTGAAGCGATTGTTGATCGGAAAGCCGATGGAGACAAAAAGGCTCAAGCATGAAAAATTGCCCAAATGGAAGGCGCTGGCGGTGTTTTCCTCCGATGCCCTGTCATCGGTGGCCTACGCGACAGAAGAAATTTTGCTTGTGCTTGCATTATTAGGGACAAGCGTGTTTTTCTACTCGCTGCCGATCGCTGTGGCGATTTTAGTCTTGCTCTTGTTAGTGACCTTGTCGTATCGGCAAATTATCTACGCGTTCCCGTCTGGAGGAGGGGCGTATGTGGTCGCCCGAGACCATTTGGGGACAAAAATCAGTTTAGTGGCCGGGGCGGCGCTGATGATCGATTATATTTTGACGGTTGCCGTCAGCATCAGCTCTGGCGTCGCGGCGTTGACATCGGCGTTTCCAGGGCTGCTGCCGTGGAAAGTAGAGCTCGCTGTCGCTCTTGTCTTGCTTTTAATGGTGCTCAATTTGCGTGGCATTACGGAGTCCGCGACGGTTTTCGCCTACCCGACGTATGTGTTCATTGGCTTCGTTCTTGTGATGATCGCGGCCGGCGGGTGGCAGTTATGGCAGGAAGGATGGCATGGGTTTACGATGCATGAGCATGCGTCAACCGTTCACATGTTTGCCTCTGGGTACAGCTTGTTTATTTTGTTGCGCGCCTTTTCGTCCGGATGTTCGGCGATGACAGGTGTCGAAGCCATCAGTAACGGCGTGCCGGCGTTCCGGCCGGACAGCTCAAAAAATGCCGCCATTACCATGGGGTGGATGTCCGTGCTGCTAGGTACGATGTTTTTAGGGATCACCGTGTTGGCGGCTGGGTTTGGCGTCACTCCAGCTGAACATCAAACGGTCATTTCGCAAATCGGACGCCATGTGTTTGGGAATGGTCTTTTGTTTTACTTGTTTCAGCTGGCGACGATGGTCATTTTAGTGCTCGCGGCGAATACGAGTTTTGCCGGGTTTCCGCAGTTGACGTCGATTATGGCGAAGGACGGTTTTTTGCCCAGAAGCTTGGCGGCCCGGGGCGATCGCCTTGTGTTTTCCAATGGCATTATATTGTTGAGCGTGCTGGCGATCGCATTGATCATCGCGTTTCATGCCAAAACCCATTCGCTCATCCCGCTTTATGCGGTTGGCGTCTTTCTTTCCTTTACGATCGGCCAGAGTGGGTTGATTAAAAAATTATGGAATCGGGAAGAAGGACGGAAATTCGGCGTGCTGCTCACCGTCGGAACGGGAGCGGTGGTCACCGGGATCGTCACGCTCGTCACGATGATCGCTAAATTTACGCAGGGGGCCTGGATCGTCATCGTGGCGATTCCGTTGTTCGTCTGGATGTTCATCCGAATTCACGAGCATTACAAAAAACTTGGCGAGCAATTGCGGCTTGACGAACGGGAGTGGCAACAGCGCGGGAAACTGTTGAAACCAAAAGTCATTATTCCCATTTCCGGCGTCAGCAAAGTGGTCGCCCAATCCGTTCAGTACGCTCGCAGCATTTCCGACGACATTACGGCACTGTCGATTATTTTCGACGAAAAAGACGAACAAAAGCTGCGGCAAAAGTGGGAGAAGTTTTATCCGGACATTCCGTTGGAAGTCATCTATTCACCGTACCGAACCATTTTGTCGCCATTATTAGAATACATCACGAAAGCGGAAAAAGAAGCAGACCGCGCGCCGGTGACAGTGCTCTTGCCGCAATTTATCGTGAAAAAATGGTGGCATACATTTTTGCATAACCAAACCGCCATCATCTTGCGCTTTTTCTTGATCATGAAAAAAGATGTGGTCATTGCGACGCTGCCGTATCATTTGCGGGAATAATGTCGAGAAAAGGGGAAACATTTCCCCGGAAATCGATGCGTGTCGAATGGCAAGAAAGTCCCCTCTCTGTACGGAATTGCATATCGTACGGCAGGGGGGATTCCTATGTGGTTATGGGTGTCCATGATTTTGCTCGCTTTCAGCGTGAGCATGGACAGTTTGAGCGTAGGCATGACGTATGGAATGAGTGGTGCCCGTTTCTCCTTTGTTTCGTTGGCGCTGATCGCATTCATGTCCGGGGCGGTGGTGTTTGCGTCCATGAACATCGGCCGCCTGTTGGCGCTTTTTTTGCCGTTGCAAGTTGAGCGAGGGCTTGCTTCGGTCATTCTCATGGCGCTTGGCGGTTGGGCGATTTATAACGTCTATAAACCAAAGGGAGACGGGAGCGAGTTTTCGATGGAGCCTGATGAAGCAGGGGGGGCTAACCGTTTCAGCGGCGCTGTTCAAGTATTGAAACGCCCCGAACTTGGCGATCTTGATCGTTCAGGCACGATCAGTCAAAAAGAAGCGTTATTAATCGGCATTGCTCTTTCGATGGATTCCTTTGGCGCCGGGGTCAGTTCGTCGCTTTTGCATTTTCCGCCGCTTTCGTTTGCCTTGCTGGTTGGTATGTTTAATCTTGTGTTCATCAGACTCGGCTTATCGTTGGGGTATATGGTGTCAAAAACAAGAATCATGAAAAGGGCGACCATGCTGCCTGGGGTTGTATTGATCGTCTTGGGGTTGATCAAATTATTTCGGTGACACCATGTTGGCGGCTTGTTCGTAATTCAAGTGTGAATAAGATGAAAAAAGGAGAGAGGTCCGATGTGGAAAAAGTTTTTATCGAGACTCGGCATCGGCGCTGCCAAAGTGGATCTCGTGCTGCATCGCTCGCATGTGCGCCTTGGTGAAACGTTGGAAGGGGAATTTTTGCTGGAAGGTGGTTCGGTCGCCCAACACATTCGGAACCTAGATGTCGTATTGCAATTGGAGGTGCACGCGGAAGGAAAGGCATATCGCAAAACCGCAGCGGTGATCCCGGTCGCTTCCTCGTTTACGATTCAGCCTGGCGAGCGGAAAGTGCTCCCGTTTTCGTACGCACTGCCGCTCCATTTGCCGATCAGCCGCCCCACGGTTCGTTATACGTTCGTCACCCGGCTCGATATTGCCGCTGGGGCGGATGCATATGACCAAGACGCCATTCACATTTTGCCGCCGACGGCCTTGGAGCAAGTGTTTTCCGCTTTGGCCGCCCTGGGATTCCGGGAGAAAGCGACATCCGGAAGCATTACGCCGCATGGCCAGGAATTTGCGTTCTTCCCGACGAGCGAATTTCAAGGGATCGTCCAAGAAGTCGAGTTTTTTGCCCTCGTCGAGGGAGAAGGGGTGCGTTTGTATATGGAGATCGACGTCCGCCACGGCTTTGGCGGGGAACGCGAAATGAAACGGGAGCTGTTGATCACTCATGAACAGCTTCGCGATTCGGCGACGGTAGCCCGTCTGCTTCGAGAAGCCATCGAAGAGGCGGTGCAGGCGGCTGGGGCGTTCGGCCAGCTGAGCGGGCATCCGTTGGCAACGCCACATTCGCCAATCTATAGCCATCCCGTAGGCCATTATCCACCCGTCCATCATTCGCATCATGGCGGACATGGATGGGCCGGAGCCATTGGCGGATTCGCGGCTGGCATGTTGGCGGGAATGGTAGCGGAGGAGTTGCTCGACGATGCCGTTGATGATGTGGCTGACGGTCTGGATGTCGATGACTGGTTTGACGGCGGCGATGGATTTGATGGCGGGGATTGGCTGTAAACAGGATGGAGGAAGGCGTTTCGCCTGAGGCGGGACGCCTTTTTTGCCGATACGGAAGGCCCGTACAATGGTGACCGTTTCCTTTTTATAGGCATATAACAGTAAATGGAAATGAACTGATAAAAAGCTTGGCTTTTCAAAAACGGCAGTGCGTAATTATGCTGCTGCCATTACCGAGGCGGCGACGCCGGTGCTGCGCAAAACGTTTGTCAAACATCTGCTTAAAGCCATTGACACGCACGAAAAAGCGTTCAACTATATGTATGAACGTGGTTACTATCCGGCGTACGACCTCGCCCAGCTTCTTTATCATGATGTCCGCAATGCGCAAAAGGCGTTGTCAATGGGATATGAACGATGATGGAAACGAGCCGCTCCCGCCAACGGAGCGGCTTCTTTCATTGCGGCAGGGAGGTGCAGACGATTGGATCACGAATACATAAAGCATAAAATAAAGCAAGGAAATAGTGAAAAGAATGAAGGAGGCGCCATCGATGCGTTGCTATATCGTTTTCGACATTGGCGGCACGTATGTGAAACATGCCGTCATGAACGAGCGCGGTGATTTTTTGGAAAAGGGGCGCTACCGTTCGGAGCGTCATGACTTTCAACGGTTTCGCGACGACTTGCTTCGCGTCGTCCGCCACGCGCAGGCGAGTTACGAACTTTCTGGCATCGCGATCAGTTCGGCAGGCAGCGTCGACAGCGACATCGGTGTCATTGGCGGAAGCAGCGCCTTGCCGTGCATTCACGGCCCCAACTTTAAAGACGTATTCGGCGGGGCGACGGGTCTGCCGGTGGAGCTGGAAAATGATGCGAACTGTGCGGCGCTCGGCGAATTATGGAAGGGAGCGGGCCGGGGCTGCCGCGACATCGCCTTTGTCATCGTCGGCACCGGCATCGGTGGAGCAATTGTGAAAGACGGACGCATCCATAAAGGCGCGCATTTGCACGGCGGGGAATTTGGCTATATGTTGATGGATGTCCGCTATGAGAACGGAAGGATCGAATGCAAAACATGGAGTGAACTGGCGGCGACGAGTGCGCTGATCCGGATGGCGGCCGAGGAAAAAGGGATGCAAGAAAGTGAACTGGACGGGGAAAAAGTATTTGCGTTGGCAGAGGGCGGCGATGAAGCCGCGCAAAAGGCGATCGATCGATTTTACTTCTCCTTGGCGCAAGGCATTTTTAATTTGCAGTATGCGTACGATCCGGAAAAAATCATTGTCGGCGGGGGCATTAGCAGCCGTTCTGATTTCATCAGTGAAATCAACAAGCGGCTTTCTGCGCTGCTGTCGGTTGTTTCGATCGCGAAAGTCCGCCCCGTTGTGGAGGCGTGCCGCTTCAAAAACGATGCGAACTTGCTCGGCGCTTTGTACCACTACCTAGAACGGCGCGGGGAGCTGGGGGCAGGCCTATTTCCGCCCGCTGACTGATGACTGACGCTCTTCCCGGCATCACACCCATCCAAAAACGTGCGGGTAGTAGAAACGAATGATTTGTAGTACAATAGAGCAGGCACGGCCGAAGCAGGGTGTTATTTCGCCCGCCCGGCCCATATGTATAAAAAGGACGACCCCGCGCAGAAAGGATGGAACGAATGCACTGGATCGAGCTGTTGAAGGCGGTTATTTTAGGGATGGTCGAGGGGCTGACCGAGTTTGCCCCTGTGTCTTCGACCGGGCATATGATCATTGTGGACGATCTTTGGTTGAAATCGACCGAGTTTTTAGGCAAGTACGCGGCGAATACGTTTAAAGTCGTTATCCAGCTCGGCTCGATTTTGGCCGCTGTTGTGGTGTTTAAAGACCGATTTCTCGATTTGCTTGGTTTCCGCGGCCGCCATCCGGGCGGACATCCGCGGCTGACGCTTCTTCACGTCATCGTCGGCCTGCTTCCAGCCGGGGTGCTCGGCGTCTTGTTTGAAGACTACATCGACGAACATTTGTTTTCTACGAAAACGGTGCTCATCGGTCTTGTGCTCGGCGCGCTGCTCATGATCGCCGCCGACAAATTCGCGAAAAGAGCTGCGCGGGCGCAGACGGTCGACGAAATTACGTACAAACAGGCGTTTCTCGTCGGATTGGTGCAATGCTTATCGTTATGGCCCGGTTTTTCCCGCTCCGGTTCGACGATTGCCGGCGGGGTGCTCGTCGGCATGAGCCATCGCGCCGCCGCCGATTTCACGTTCATTATGGCTGTTCCGATCATGGCCGGGGCGAGCGGGCTGTCGCTGTTGAAAAACTGGCAATACGTCACGGCTGCCGACATCCCGTTTTTCATCGCCGGTTTTTTGAGCGCCTTCGTCTTTGCCTTGCTGGCGATCCGTTTCCTCCTGCAGCTCATCAACCGCATCCGCCTCGTGCCGTTTGCGGTATATCGGATCGTGCTAGCCGTTGTTATTTCTTTGTTATACTTTTAGTCGCGCCGCTTGGCGGAGGTGTTCCGCCGGGCGGTTGTTTGTTATCTTCTTTTACTCTGTTGGCTGGCATGCATTCCGCTTAGGGGAACAAAAGATGATGAATTGTAGAAGACCAAGGATTTAAAGGGAAATGTTGTGCTTCAACAAGGTTTTTCAAATAGAAAAGTCTTGAAACATCATCATTTGCTTTTGGGCGAGCTCCCCAAACCGCATGAATTCGTTGTTTTTCGCCAGTCCGTCTTCTAAAAAATGTTAAGAAAAGTAAAAAAATAGTTGTTGCTTATCTGTACTATGGATTATAATACGGATAAGCCGTTTAGTCGAGTTGCTTATTTCCATGCCTATGCAAAACAAGGCGATGCCGAAAAAACGGCCGTGGTTAGCCGCGTCAGGCATCGCCTGCTTTCACCGGCGGGCGGTGTCTTGAATGATGGAAAGCAATGTTTGCAGCGGATCGCTTCCGCCGGCTTTCTCCATGTTTTTCCGGTAGCGCTCTTTGTTTTCATATAGGCGGCGAATGGCGGCATAGAACGATTCGTTTGTCAAGTCTTCTTCCATCAGCACTTCCGCATAGCCCGCGTTTTTAAACGAGCGGGCGTTGAGAATTTGGTCGCCGCGGCTTGCCGCTTTCGAGAGCGGGATGAGCAGCATCGGCTTGCGCAAGGCGAGCAGTTCGAAAATGGCGTTTGCGCCCGCGCGAGAGACGACGATGTCGGCCAAAGCCAACAAGTGTGGCAGCTCTTCGTTGACGTATTCGAACTGTTTGTATCCTTTTTGGTCTGCGAGGCTTGGGTCGATGTTTCCTTTGCCGCAAATGTGGATGATGTCAAATTCGGCAAGCAGCGTTGATAAGTTGGCGCGCAAGGCGTCGTTGATTCTTTTCGAGCCTAAGCTGCCGCCCATCGCCAGCAGCACCGGTTTTTTGCCGTCGAACTGGCACATCCTCCGCCCTTGGGCAACGCTGCCGTGCTTCAGTTCCTCGCGGACGACGGCGCCGATGTAGACCGCTTTATCGGCGCTGACGTGTTGCTTCGTTTCCGGAAAGGTGAGGCAAATTTTCGTCGCAAAGGGCATGGCGATTTTGTTTGCAAGACCGGGCGTCAAGTCGGATTCATGAATCACCGACGGTACACCGTTCAGCCAGGCGCCAAGAATGACGGGAACGGAGACGAATCCGCCTTTGGAGAACACGACGTCCGGCCTTTCTTTTTGGATAAGGCGGTACGCCTGCCAAACGCCTTTTAGCACGTTGAACGGATCTTTAAAGTTTTTCCAGTCAAAATAGCGTCGCAGTTTTCCGGTCGAAACCGAATAGTACGGTACGCCGTCGATGCGGCCGATGATCTCCCGTTCAATTCCCTCGTGAGAGCCGATGTAGATGATGTCCCAGCCTTGTGCTTTTAGTTTCGGAATCAAGGCGACGTTGACCATCACATGGCCAGCCGTGCCGCCGCCGGTTAAGACGATTTTCTTTCGCAATGCAGATCACCTGTCTTTTTGCAAGATGAATAACGTACAATGCGGCCGTCCCGTTCCGGCCGTCCGGCGGAACGGATATGCCGATGAATTGCTCTTTGCGGCTAGAGTTTCATACCGATTATGTATTATAGCAGATGCAACGTCATTTATGGAGGAAACCGATCGGCTGGACGTTTCGTATAGAAAAAGGGAACGCTTGGGCGTCACATGAAAATTTCATTGTTTTCCTTTTGATTTTTCATCGAAATTATATATTATTATTATAAATTTAGTAGTCTGTTCGCACGTTGTGATTTTTTAAAGGAAAAAATATTGCGAGGTGAGGACGATGTTGGCATGGCTTTTCGGTTGTCTGATCGCTGGAATCATCGTTTACGGGGTTGTGCCGACGATCGTCATTCGCAAAAAGCGGGTACTGTTGTTTCGGGAAGGAACAGCGCCCGATTGCCTTGCTTTGACGTTTGATGACGGTCCTGACCCGTATTATACGCCAAAGTTGCTTGATTTATTAAAGAAATATGGCGTGAAGGCGACGTTTTTCGTCGTCGGCCGCAAAGCGGAACGTTATCCGGACATTGTGCGGCGCATGGTGGAGGAAGGCCATGAAGTCGGCATTCACAACTATCGCCATATAAGCAACTGGCTTGTGCCGCCGTTTTGGCTCGATTGGGGGGTGCGCCGCGCCGCTGCGGCGATTGAGCGGGCGACGGGCCAACGACCGATTTATTACCGCCCTCCGTGGGGGCATTTTAACGCATGGGCACCGATCGTACAAAAACGGTATACGACCGTGTTATGGACGCATATTGTTGGCGACTGGAACGCCAAACTGGGGGCAATGGAGTTGTTCCGCCGGTTAAAAGGAGCGTTGCGCGGCGGAGCTGTGATTGTTCTTCATGACAACGGCGATGCGTTGGGGGCCGACCGGCATGCGCCGGAGCAAATGTTGTCAGCGCTTGAGCTGCTGCTGAAAGATGAAGCAGCGAGAAAGATGCGCTGGGTGACGATTACAGAAATGAGAAACGCGCAAACTAACAAACGAATCTCGTCGATGTGATGGGGGAGCCATGGAAACAGGTGTATGGTTGCCGTACGTTCAGTCGTACGGATATGTGACGCTGTTTTTGTTTTTATTTTGCGGCATTGTCGGCATCCCAGCGCCGGAGGAAAGTTTGCTTTTTTTCGTCGGTTTGATTGTCGCCAAGGAGCAGCTGCTGCTTTGGCCGTCGCTCGCGTCATGCTGGGGAGGAGCGATGGCCGGCATGGTGGCGGCGTATGGCGCCGGACGATGGTGGGGGGCGCCGTTTATGAAAAAGTACGGCAAATACGTGGGAATTACGGACGAGCGGTGGGGGAGGGCTCAGCTTTGGTTCCGCCGTTATGGGAAATGGGGCATTTTGTTCAGCTGTTATGCGCCAGGCGTCCGGCAAATCTGCCCGTATATGGCGGGGGTAAGCCGGTTTCCGTTTCGGCCGTTTTTGCTGCTTGCAGCGCTTGGAACGGCTGGATGGGTCGCCCCGCTGATGTTCGTTGGGCTGCTGCTCGGCCGGCATGTCCATATTCCCCTCGTTTCTTTCCCGCTTGTCGGATTGGCGTTGTTTTTGCTGTTTTTGCTTGCGGCGTGGATCGGACAGCGGAGGCGCAAAAAATCTTTCGAAAGCTAAAGGGTGCGATCGATGATGAAAGTGTTGTTCTTGCCGTTGTTTCAAATGAACACGGGACACCATAAAGTCGCGGATACGTTGATCGATTTTTTGCGGCGCCAGTTTCCGGCGGTCGAAAGCAAAAAAATCGATTTTTTGAGCTATTGCAATGAACTGATGGAAAAAATGGTGTCAGAAGCGTATTTGCGCTGGATTCGTTCACATCCCGCTTCCTATCATCGCGTGTACAAAACGTTTATGTATCAAGAGCCGCCGCGGTTCGAGTTTGTTTCATTTGAGCCATGGCTGCCATATTTCGAAAGCAAAATGAAAAAAATGCTCGAGCAGGAACGGCCGGATTTGATCGTTTGCACCCACTCGTTTCCGTCGCGCATTTTGCAGCAGCTTAAGCGGAAACAGGCGTTGTTTGTTCCTGTGGTGAACGTCTATACCGATTTTTTCATGAACAGCGTCTGGGGGAAACGGTTTATCGATTATCACTTCGTCCCCCATCCAGAGGCGAAATGGGAGCTGGTCACAAAATACGAGATTGACGAAGGGCGCATCGTGGTCACAGGCATTCCGGTTCATGATGCGTTTCGGAACACGACGGAAACGCGGCGAAAGAGGCGGCCGGCCCATATACTTGTCGCCGGCGGAAGCCAAGGGCTTGGCAATATGATGGCCTTTTTGCGGGCGGCCCGGGCATCGACGCTGTTTCGCTATTCCGTGCTATGCGGCGCCAACCGCCAGTTATACGACGAAATTTCCAGCTGGAATCTCCCGCACATCCGTCCGCTCCCGTACATTGCCGACCCGGAAGAAATGAACCGGCTGTATGATGAGGTGGACGCGGTGGTGACAAAGCCGGGTGGAGTGACGGTGAGCGAGCTGCTTCATAAACGCATTCCGATGTTTACGATCGATTGTCTGCCGGGTCAGGAGCGCATCAATTTGCAATATTTGCAGCGGAACGGCTTGATTTACCATTTAGCTGAACCAGACCGCGGCGAGCGGGCCATGTTGCGCCTGCTCAATGATGATGTTGAGAAAAACCGGTTTTTCCGCCGTGTGTCCGACTATTTCGCCGGGGTGGAGAAAACGGGGCAGGAAGCGCTCGCCGAAATGGTGGCGGCGATGCCGAGGCGTCGCGCCCAGCGTGTGCTTCACCCGTAGCGTGGGCCATCTAACGGACGTTAGATGGCATTTTTTTGTGCTAGGCGGATGCACCAAGGGTGGCGAAACAAGTTGCATCGTACATATAAAATATCAGACCGTTGGGCGCGAAACGTGTTACAATAGGAACGATGGCCAAGGAAAGAGGAGGAACGATGATGAAAACGAAAGTTGGCGTGTTATACGGCGGCAAATCACCGGAGCACCAAGTATCGTTGTCGACGGCGATGGCGGTGATGAACGCCATTGATCCTCATAAATTCGATGTCATTCCGATTTATATTACACCGGAAGGTCAATGGATCAAGGGCGAACAGTTGACCGGACCGATCGAGGAAATCAAGCAGCTGCAATTCACTTCGGCGGCGACCGCCTTGATTCCGGTTTCCTTGAACCAAGTTCCGGCTGCCGATTCGGCTGCGGGAGGAAACGAGGAAACGATCGATGTCATTTTCCCGCTTTTGCATGGGCCGAACGGCGAAGACGGAACGGTGCAAGGGTTGCTTGAGATATTGAACATTCCGTATGTCGGCAACGGGGTGCTTGCTTCCGCGGTCGGCATGGATAAGGTGATGATGAAAAACTTGTTTGCGCAGGCCGGGTTGCGCCAAGCAAAATATATCGCCGTGACGAAGTACGATTGGCAAAAAAGAGGCGAGACGGTGTATGACCGGATCGAACGAGAGCTTGGCTACCCGTGCTTTGTCAAGCCAGCCAACGCCGGTTCGAGCGTCGGCATTTCGAAATGCAAGCAGCGCGGCGATTTAAAAGCCGCATTTATCGAGGCATTTCAGTATGACCGAAAAATTATTATTGAAGAGGCGATTGTCGGCCGCGAAATTGAAATCGGCGTGATCGGAAATGATGAGCCGATTTGTTCGGTCGTTGGCGAAATTGTTCCCAAAAAGGAATTTTACGACTATGAAGCGAAATACGAAGACGGGCAAACCGAATTGATCATCCCAGCGGACGTAACGAAAGAACAGTATGAGACGATCAAACAAATGGCCATTACGGCGTTTCAGGCGCTGGATTTGTCTGGACTTGCGCGCGTCGATTTTTTCCTCGCCGAAGATGGCGCTGTTTATATCAACGAAGTGAACACGATGCCAGGCTTTACGCCATACAGCATGTTTCCGCTTCTTTGGCAGCACAGCGGCGTGCCGTATCCGGAACTGATCGAGCGCCTCATTGCGCTGGCGTTGGAACGGCATCAAGAAAAGCAGACGATCACGTACACATTTGAAAAATAAAGAGGGTGAAAGCGGATGATGAAACGGACGGTCCGGCAAATTGCCGAGATGTCAGGCGGTCGGTGCGTGAAGCCGGAATGGGAGACGATTGCCGTCAGCGGTGTATCGACAGACACGAGAACAATCCAAGCCGGCAACTTGTACGTTCCGTTGCGCGGTGCGACCTTTAACGGCCACGATTTCGTGCAAGAAGCGGTGCAAAAAGGAGCCGCCGCCGTACTGTGGGCGGAAAGGGAAGGAACGCCGCCAGAAGGCGTTCCGGCGATTATCGTTGACGATACCCTTTCGGCGCTGCAGCGGCTCGCCGCCCGCTACCGCGAGCAGCTTGGAATGAAGGTGATCGGCGTCACTGGCAGCAACGGCAAAACGACGACGAAAGATATGATTGCCGCGCTGCTTTCAACCCACTATCGAGTGCAAAAGACCGAAGGGAACTTGAACAATCACATCGGCGTGCCGCTGACGCTTCTTTCGCTTGACGAAGGGACGGAGATGGCCGTTGTCGAAATGGGGATGAGCGGGTTTGGCGAAATCGAGCGGCTGACGATGATCGCCCGTCCGGACGCAGCGGTCATCACGAATATCGGAGAAGCACACTTGCAGGAGCTCGGGTCGCGGGAAGGCATCGCCAAGGCGAAGTTGGAAATTTTGGCGGGTTTGCACCATGATGGTTTATTCGTCTACCACGGCGATGAGCCGCTCTTGACGGAGCGCGTGCCGAAGTTGCCGCTTCCCCGCCATGTCGTGACGTTCGGGGCGGGCGAACAGAACGATTACTATCCGACCGATGTGCGCATTGAAGCGGGAGGAACATCGTTTGTCATCAATGCGCTCCCCGGCCGGACGCTGTTTATGCCGGTATTAGGCAAGCATCATGTGTACAACGCGCTCGCCGCCATTGCGGTCGCCCGCTTTTTCGGCATCGATTGGGAAGGCATTGATGCGTCTCTCTCCCGCCTGCAAGTGACGCGCATGCGTACGGAAGTCGTCAAGACGAAATATGGCTTTACCGTCATTAATGACGCCTACAATGCTAGCCCGACATCGATGCGCGCCGCCTTGACGCTGCTTGGGGAATTAGGCGGCTACCGGCAAAAAATCGCCGTATTGGGCGATATGTTGGAGCTTGGTGACGAAGAAGTGGCGTTTCATCGAGAGATCGGAGAGGTGTTGCGGCCGGGAATGGTGGACTATGTGTTCACTTACGGGCCGCTGGCGCACCATATCGCCGCGGCGGCCGCCCCATTTTTTGATGATGGACGGGTGAGGGAGTTCGACGATAAAGCAGCGTTGGCCGAGGCCGTGCGTTCCGTCGCGACTTCGGATGACATTGTTTTATTGAAAGCATCGCGCGGCATGAAATTGGAAGAGTTGCTTCGATATTGGGTGTAACATCAAGCAACCCGAGAGAAACTAAAAGCGGCGTCACAGGCGCCGCTTTTCACTCAAGCCGGGGGTGGAAATGATGATCGGCTGTTTATGTATTCACGGGTTTACGGGAAGTCCAGAAGAAGTGGCGCCGCTGGCCGATTATTTGCGAGAGCGGACCGATTGGATGATCGAAACGCCGACCTTGCCGGGCCACGGAAGCGAACTGCGGTTGAAAGGAATTACATACGACCAATGGATCGCAGCGGCGGAACAAGCGTTTTTAGCGCTCCATCACCGTTGCAGTGTGGTGTATGTCATTGGGTTTTCAATGGGTGGAGTGATCGCCGTCTACTTGGCGGAAAAATACCCGGTCGCCAAACTCGTGCTGCTAAGCGCTGCGTTTTACTATGTCAACCCGCGCCAATTATGGCGCGACATCCGCGAGATGTTTGCCAATGGATGGAAAGGAGCGCGGGAGCACCCACTGTTTCTCCGCTATCGAAACAAAATGATGGCGACGCCGTTTTCGGCCGTCAGGGAATTTCGCAAACTCGTCCGCCATGTGCGTCCCCACCTTCCGCGCGTCGCGGCACCCGCGCTCATTGTGCAAGGAGAAAAAGATGGGATCGTGCCGTTAAAAAGCGCCTGCTATTTATATGAACGCATGGGGTCTTCAGAAAAAAAGCTGTTGCTTTTGCCCAATTCGTTCCATCATGTTTGTCATAGCATCGATCGGCACGTTCTGTTTGCTGAGGTGGAAACATTTTTGCGCGCTGCCCATGCCCATCATTGCAAATCACCGCATAACATGGTATGATAACTGTCAAACCTTTCTCACGAATCAGGGACGATTTTGAATTTAAGGAGTTTGGATAACATTGACGACATTCCAAGAATTAGGATTAAGCCAAGAAGTGATGAAAGCGATCGAGCGGATGGGGTTTGAAGAAACGACCCCGATTCAGGCAAAAACGATTCCGCTCAGCCTGCAAAACAGAGATGTCATTGGCCAAGCGCAAACCGGAACCGGGAAAACGGCGGCGTTTGGTATTCCGATTGTGGAAAAAGTGGACGTAAAAAACGGCGCCGTTCAAGCGCTCGTTGTCGCGCCGACGCGGGAGCTCGCCATCCAAGTATCAGAAGAGCTGTACAAAATCGGCGCCGTCAAGCGCGTGCGCGTCTTGCCGATTTACGGCGGTCAAGATATCGACCGGCAAATCCGCGCTTTGAAAAAACATCCGCACGTGATCGTCGGGACGCCGGGCCGTATTATCGACCATATCAACCGCGGGACGCTCCGCCTTGAGCATGTGCATACGGTCGTTCTCGATGAGGCGGATGAAATGCTCAACATGGGGTTTATCGAGGACATTGAAGCGATTTTAAGCCATGTGCCGACCGATCGGCAGACGCTCCTGTTTTCCGCAACGATGCCGGACCCGATCCGCCGCATCGCCGAGCGCTTCATGAACGAGCCGGAACTTGTCAAAGTGAAGGCAAAGGAAATGACCGTGCCGAACATTCAACAGTACTACTTAGAAGTGCACGAGAAAAAGAAATTTGACATTTTGACGCGGCTTCTTGATATTCAGGCGCCGGAGCTTGCGATCGTGTTCGGCCGCACGAAGCGGCGCGTTGATGAGCTTGCCGAGGCGCTCAACTTGCGCGGTTATGCGGCGGAAGGCATCCACGGCGATTTAAGCCAGGCGAAGCGCCTGTCGGTGTTGCGCAAGTTTAAAGAAGGATCGATCGAAATTTTAGTCGCAACCGACGTTGCCGCGCGCGGATTGGATATTTCCGGCGTGACGCACGTATATAACTTCGACATCCCGCAGGATCCGGAAAGCTACGTCCATCGGATCGGGCGGACAGGTCGCGCCGGGAAAATGGGTGTGGCGATGACGTTTGTCACGCCAAGGGAGATCGGCCAACTTCACCATATTGAGCGGACGACGAAGCGGAAAATGGAGCGGATGAAGCCGCCGACGCTCGATGAGGCGCTGGAAGGCCAACAGCGCATTGCCATTGAGAAGCTTCTCAATGTGGCGGAAACGGAAAACTTGTCGTTTTACAAGCGGGCCGCCGAGGAGCTGCTGGAAGAGCATGATTCGGTGACGCTTGTCGCCGCCTGCTTGAAAATGTTGACGCGCGAGCCGGATACTACGCCGGTAAAATTGACCGAAGAGCCGCCATTAGCGGTCAAGCGGGAGAAAAAACAGGGCGGCCGCCCGGGCGGCTCCGCGCGCGGACGGACGAAAAAACGGCGGATTACGGCGCATTAAGCGCCGTTTTTTCATGGCCGGACGACATGAAACGACGGCGGTCCGGGGCGGACGGTCAAAAACGGAGCGAGCAGCCCGCCGGTGACAAAGCCGAACAGATGGGCGATGAGGTTGCCGTCCGGCTCCATCAAGCCGAGCAACAGGTTGATGGCCATAGCGGCCAACAGCAACTGGGCGTGCCGGGGGGCGATGAGGTCGCGGCGAAAAAGGGCGAGATAGCTGTACATGCCAAATAAGGAGAAAATGGCGCCCGACGCCCCAACATGGCTGTACATCGGCGGAAGAAGCAAGGCGGTGGCAAGGTTGGCGCCGACGCCTCCCCCGATATAAAGAAGCAAAAACTTCCTTTTCCCAAGCGCTTGCTCGAGCCACGAGCCGAACAACCATAAGGAGAGGCTGTTTGCGGCTAAATGGTCGAAATCGAGGTGCAATAAAAGCGGGCTGACAAGCCGCCAATACTCCCCATGGCGGATGGCGCCGTTCGTTCCGACGATGCTCTGCCAGACTGGCTCAAGCGCCGGAAGAGGAAGCGTGAACAACCCCCATAAGCCAACATGGACGAGCAACAGGATGAATACGGCGGGGCAAAGGCGAGGCAGCGGCCGACCGTCCCCGGTACGGTGAAACATGAACGAGCCTCCTTTCTTGGCAGGAAACCAAACATAGGTATTGCTATAAGCCATCTTATGCGCGACGGCCGGAAAAAATTTGTCCGCGGCCGGCAAACCGATAGCAGGGGGGAACGCGATGATCATCGGCATCGGCATTGACATTGTGGAATTGGAGCGCATTCGGTCCATCCTTGCCCGCAGCCGCAAACTCCCGGAGCGGATTTTAACGCCGCGGGAGAAGGCGCAGTTTGATGAGTTGCCGCCTGCCCGGCAGGTGGAATTTCTCGCCGGACGGTTTGCGGCGAAGGAAGCGTACGCCAAGGCGCTCGGGACAGGAATTGGACGGCATTTGTCATTTCAGGATATTGAAATCGCCACAGACGCCTATGGAAAACCGCGCATTGCCGCTCACCGCGAACGTGAAGTCGTTCATCTTTCCATTTCCCATAGCCGCGATTATGCGGTCGCCCAAGTCGTCATCGAGCGATTGGAACCGTTCAAGCCATCCGATCCTTGTCATAGCTAGTCTGCATATTCCCGGGTGTTGTCTCATATATTGTAGTGCATGGACAGAAACCGATATATGAGGCAAAGGGGTTGAAGCGATGGGCAGAAATGTGCTTATGGCATTGGTCGGCATCATCTTTCTATTTGTGTTAGCTGGCTGCGGGTCCAAATCGCAGGAGGAAGTGCTCAAGGCGCTGAATGAAAAGATGGATGAGCTGACAGGTTACCAAGCGGAAGCGAAAATGACGTTCCACACCGGCGCCGAGCCGCAAGTATACCATGTGGAAGTGTGGCATAAGCAGCCGTCGTACTACCGCGTCAGCTTGAAAAACGCCGACAAAGGGCAAAGCCAAATGATTTTGCGCAATGATGAGGGGGTATTCGTCTTTACACCCGCCCTCAACAAAAGCTTCAAGTTTGTCAGCGATTGGCCGAAAAACAGCAGCCAAGCGTATTTGTACGAATCGCTCGTCAAAGACATTTTGAGCGATCCAAAGACAAAGTTTAAGGCAACGAAAAATCATTACGTGTTCGAGACAAAAACGAACTACCCGAACAGTGAGGTCGTCCCAACACAGGAGATTACACTGCGCAAAAAAGATTTGGCGCCGGTCTCGGTCAAAGTGATGGATACCGACCGGAAAGCATTGTTGACGGTCGAATTCTCCAATGTTGAATTTAACAAAAAGTTTGATGACGATGCGTTCGACACGTCCAAAAACATGACCGGGGCGCGTCTTGAGGTGCCAACGATGGCCGAAGGAAAAGAACAAGTGATGGAAGTCATGTACCCCGATTTGAGCCGGCTGCCTGAAGGAGTGAAAATGCTCGAGGAAAAAGAGGTCAAAAGTGAGAGTGGCAAACGAGTGATTATGACGTTTGGCGGCAAAAAATCATTTACGCTCGTTCAAGAAAAAGCGGAAGTGCTTCCGGCAACGAGCATGCCCGTCTTGGTGAACGGCGATCCTGTCGATTTAGGCTTCACCGTCGGCGCTCTCACCGATCGAACGCTGACATGGTCGTACAACGGGGTGGAGTTTACGCTCGCCTCGGACGATTTGACTCTACAAGAAATGATAATGGTGGCCAGCACAGTGCAGGAAAAAGCGGCAAAATAACGATGCCATCCGAAAAAAGGCGTGTCTCCCCGCTTCCGAAAGCAGGGGAGCCGCCTTTTTTCTATTGCCCGATTGGAGTTGCGGCACCGGTGCAGCCAACCGCAGCGCCCGTCCAACGTTTTTCGCTGTCTTCGCACGCTTTCCCCTATTCCTTCTTCCGCAATGGCATGGTAAACTAAAAAAGGACAAAAATGATTTCGAGCGCTTTCAAGTTTGCGCAACAGGAAAGGCAGCGAGAAACCATGAACGACTTTCATCGCGATACGTGGGCGGAAGTGGATTTGGACGCCATTTACGACAATGTGGCGAATTTGCGCCGTTTGCTGCCGGACGACACGCACATTATGGCAGTCGTGAAGGCGAACGCCTATGGACATGGGGATGTGCAGGTGGCAAGGACAGCGCTCGAAGCGGGGGCCTCCCGCCTGGCGGTTGCCTTTTTGGATGAGGCGCTCGCTTTAAGGGAAAAAGGAATCGAAGCGCCGATTCTAGTTCTCGGGGCTTCCCGTCCAGCTGATGCGGCGCTGGCCGCCCAGCAGCGCATTGCCCTGACCGTGTTCCGCTCCGACTGGTTGGAAGAAGCGTCCGCCCTTTACAGCGGCCCTATTCCTATTCATTTCCATTTGAAAATGGACACCGGCATGGGACGGCTTGGAGTGAAAGACGAGGAGGAGACGAAACGAATCGCAGCGCTGATTGAGCGCCATCCGCATTTTGTGCTTGAAGGGGTGTACACGCATTTTGCGACTGCGGATGAGGTGAACACCGATTATTTTTCCTATCAGTATACCCGTTTTTTGCACATGCTCGAATGGCTGCCGTCGCGCCCGCCGCTCGTCCATTGCGCCAACAGCGCAGTGTCGCTCCGTTTCCCTGACCGGACGTTCAATATGGTCCGCTTCGGCATTGCCATGTATGGGCTTGCCCCGTCGCCCGACATCAAGCCGCTGCTGCCGTATCCATTAAAAGAAGCATTTTCGCTCCATAGCCGCCTCGTGCATGTAAAAAAGCTGCAGCCGGGTGAAAAGGTGAGTTACGGGGCGACGTACACCGCGCAGACGGAAGAATGGATCGGGACGATTCCGATCGGCTATGCGGACGGTTGGCTCCGCCGCCTGCAGCACTTTCATGTCCTCGTTGACGGACAAAAGGCGCCGATTGTCGGCCGCATTTGCATGGACCAGTGCATGATCCGCCTGCCTGGGCCGCTGCCGGTCGGCACGAAGGTGACACTGATTGGTCGCCAGGGGGACGAGGTGATTTCCATTGATGATGTCGCTCGCCATTTGGAAACGATCAACTACGAAGTGCCTTGCACGATCAGTTATCGAGTGCCCCGTATTTTTTTCCGCCATAAGCGTATAATGGAAGTGAGAAACGCCATTGGCCGCGGGGAAAGCAGTGCATAATCTGCTTCAAAAGACAAAGGATAGAAAATGGAGAAATGACTTTGCAGCGCCGTTGTTTAATGGTATCATGAAGTGGAAGCAATGAATGGCTGCAGTTCGTGGAGGTGTATATTTGTGTCGGAATCTGGCGCAACAACGGAAATCATCGTTCGTTTGCCGCAGTCGCTGCTGACGGAGCTCGACGTCCTCGTCAAACAGGAGAACGGCAATCGCAATGAACTTATTTACCAGGCGACGAAAATGTATATCCGGGAGCGGAAAAAGCGGCAAATTCGCGAAGCGATGAGACGTGGCTACATGGAAATGGCGAAAATCAATTTATCTATTGCTTCTGAAGCGTTTCATGCTGAATACGAGGCCGACCACACCGTTGAACGCTTAGTTAGCGGGGGGTAATGCTTTGATTGTCAAACGTGGCGACGTGTATTTTGCGGACCTTTCCCCGGTTGTTGGCTCAGAGCAGGGCGGCGTCCGCCCCGTGTTGGTGATCCAAAACGATATCGGCAATCGCTTCAGTCCAACGGTTATTGTAGCGGCGATCACGGCGCAAATCCAAAAGGCAAAGCTGCCGACGCATGTCGAGATCGATGCGAAGCGTTACGGGTTTGAGCGGGACTCGGTCATTTTGCTTGAACAAATCCGTACGATTGATAAGCAGCGGCTGACTGACAAAATCACCCACCTGGATGATGAGATGATGGACAAAGTCGATGAAGCGCTGCAAATCAGCCTAGGACTGATCGACTTTTGAAGCAAGCGCAAGGAAATCTTTCCGCTTCAGCGTGAGGGACGCCAAAACAGCAAGTGTTGCTGTGGGAAGATCAATCGATGCGCGTGGAAGCAGCATGGGTGCGCAACGCCTCATGGCAGCGATGTCGGCTCACCGGCCAAACGGGCAGATCGGCTCATGGAACGGTCTGTCCCCTCTATTGGCATTTATGTGTATTCTTTCACAAAGAGGCTACGAATAAGTAGCTCTTTTTTTGTCATCCCCGGTCCGGAACTCTCTCCCTGCCCCAAGCTCGGTGCAACCGGCGGGGAATGATGGCTTCCTCTTGCTTCGAATGGACAAAAGATCAGCGGGCGCGCCCGGATTGCGGTGCGGTTGCGGCTGGGACATCGTGCCGCCCGGAATATGTTGCGTGAAGAAACGTCGTTTGCCGTCTTCGGAAGGCGGCCGAAGTGTGGAATACGCAGAGACGGTCTAGCGGGCAGCTGTTTGCAAACATTGCTCATTTTCAGGAGTGAGTGTAGATGGGAGAACGTTCAAGGCTGTGCATAAGGAGGGAACGGGTTGGCGATTGAACAGCGTTTGATTCAAACGATCGCTGATGAACAACGGCTGGCAGCCAAACAAGTTGAAAACGTCATCACCCTGCATCAGGAAGGAAATACGATTCCATTTATCGCCCGCTACCGGAAAGAGATGACGGGGGCGCTCGATGAAGTGCAAATTCGTGCGGTGCTTGAGCGCTGGGAGTATTTGCAGCATTTAGAGCAGCGGAAAGAAGAGGTCATTCGGCTGATCGATGAGCAAGGGAAATTGACCGAAGAGCTGAAAAACGCGATTATCAGCGCCACGAAACTGCAGCAAGTCGAAGATTTGTACCGCCCGTACCGGCAAAAGCGGCGCACGAAGGCGACGATTGCGAAAGAAAAAGGGCTTGAGCCGCTTGCCGATTGGCTTCTTTCCTGCCCTGCCGCCCCAGCTCCGGAAGAGCAGGCCCGGGCGTTCATTGATACAGAAAAAGGGGTCGCAACGGCAGACGAGGCGCTGCAAGGGGCGAAGGACATCATCGCCGAGCGGGTGGCCGACGATGCCGCTCTTCGTCAATGGGCGCGGGAACAGACGTGGCGGAAAGGGATGATCGTGTCCACCGCGAAGGCGTCGGAGAAGGACGAAAAAAACGTATACGAGATGTATTACGACTACGAAGAACCGGTGGCGAAAATCGTCCCCCATCGCGTCTTGGCGCTAAACCGCGGCGAAAAAGAGGAGGTGCTGCGCGTCTCGGTCCAAGCGCCTGCCGAAGAAATCATCCGCTATTTGCAGCGGCAAACGATCGTCAACGAGGCGTCCCCGGCCGCTCCCATCGTGGCCGAAGCGGTGGAAGACGGATACAAACGGCTGATGGAGCCCGCCATTGAGCGCGACATCCGCAATGAGCTGACAGAAAAGGCGGAAGAGCGGGCGATCCATATTTTTGCCGAGAATTTACGCAAACTGCTTCTTCAGCCGCCATTGAAAGGAAAAACGGTGCTCGGCATCGACCCAGCCTATCGGACTGGGTGCAAGCTCGCCGTTGTTGATGAAACAGGGAAGCTGCTTCATATCGATGTCATTTACCCACACCCGCCGCAAGAGAAAAAGGATGAAGCGAGGACAAAGATTCTTCGTTTACTTGACGACTATCATGTGGATATGATCGCCATCGGCAACGGAACAGCCTCTCGGGAAACTGAACAGTTTGTCGCCGACACGCTGAAGCATGTGCAACGCGATATCTTTTATTTGATTGTCAATGAAGCAGGAGCGAGCGTCTACTCGGCTTCCGACCTTGCGCGCGCCGAGTTTCCCGACTTGCAAGTTGAAGAGCGGAGCGCGGTCTCAATCGCCCGCCGCGTCCAAGACCCGCTCGCCGAACTGGTGAAGATTGACCCGAAATCGGTTGGCGTCGGCCAATACCAGCACGATGTGTCGCAAAAAAAGCTGGCGGAGTCGCTCCGTTTCGTCGTGGAGACGGTCGTCAATCAAGTCGGCGTCAACGTCAACACGGCGTCCGTTTCGTTGCTCCAATACGTCTCGGGACTGACGAAAACCGTCTCCGAAAACATTGTCAAACGCCGCGAAGAGCAAGGGAAATTCCGCAGCCGCGAGGAGCTGAAAACGATCCCGCGTCTTGGGGCGAAAACGTATGAGCAATGCATCGGGTTTTTGCGCATTGTCGACGGCGACGAACCGCTTGACCGCACGCCGATTCACCCAGAGCGGTACGCGGAAGTGAAGCAGTTGTTGCAAAAGTTAGGATTTACAACCGCCGCCATTGGCAGCAATGAGCTTCGCCAAGCGCTGCAAGCCATCGATGTGAAAGCAGCGGCATCCGAATTCGGCATCGGGGAACTGACGCTCCGCGACATCATTGACGCGTTGTGCCGTCCGGAGCGCGACCCGCGCGACGAGCTGCCCAAGCCGATATTGCGAAAAGACGTTTTGAAAATGGAAGACTTAAAGCCAGGCATGGAGCTCGAAGGAACGGTGCGCAACGTCGTCGACTTCGGCGCCTTTGTCGACATCGGCGTCAAACAGGACGGGCTCGTGCACATTTCCAAGCTAAGCAAACAATACGTCCGCCATCCGCTTGATGTCGTCTCCGTCGGCGACGTCGTCAAAGTGTGGGTGGAAAGGGTTGATGCAGCGAAAGGAAGAATTTCATTATCGATGCTTCCGCCGGAATAAGCTGGAGAGGCTGTCCCGTACTGCCCAATGAACAGCAGGGACAGCCTCAAACACATGTTACGAACAGTGCTTTCTCCGATAAAAAAACCAGCATTGGTTTAACAACTTGATTTGATCCCGGTTTTTCTCATAATAGGCTCGTCTCATTTGATTTTTTAGCCATGTAGGCACATCGTCCACCCCCTGATGCGGAAAGGTAGTATATAATGTATGTAGCTGCGCATTGTCCTGTGCTGAAAACATAAAAAGGGGGGCGCCTGTCATGGATCAAAAACGCTTGCAAGCGCTCGTTGAACAAATTTCCATGAGCACATTTGGCAAGCCGTTCCGCCATACCGCTTTCTTCAACCCTCGTTTGCGCACTACCGGCGGGCGCTACATGTTGCAGACGCATAACATTGAGCTCAATCAAAAACATTACGAGCAGTTCGGCGAGGAAGAATTGATCGCCATTATCAAACATGAGCTTTGCCATTACCACTTGCACCTTGAGGGAAAAGGCTACCGCCATCGCGACCGCGACTTCCGCGAACTGCTGCAAAAAGTGGGGGCGCCTCGCTATTGTCGTCCAATCGGCCAAAAAACAGACAGGTCGAAAACGATCTATACATACATTTGCACATCTTGCGGCCTGACGTACACTCGAAAAAAGCGCATGAACACCGCCCGCTACGTCTGCGGGAACTGCCGCGGGCGGCTTAAACTAGCGAACCAACGCCGTTGAACGCTTCCTTGCTTATGCCGAACCCTATTAGGAACATCCGCCGTGTCTTTCCCGAAGGAAACGAAGCTTTTTATGGAGCTCTTGTATCACGGCCCGGATATGCGAACGTCCTCTTCGAAAAGAGAGCAGTATCACATTTTGCAAAAAAAGTGGTTGACAATTAAATTGGCCATATGCTAAATTATAAAAGCCGTCGCCAAACGGCGATGAAACAAACAGCAAAAAACATGTTGACAAAGAGTCAACAGCTCAATATAATAAACAATGTCGATTGTGAAAGTGTAAGAAATCTGAGCCGTTCCACAATAGTTCAGCGACGAGCATTAGCATCATCGAATTCACTACGAGTTGTCTCGACGCATCTTGCCTCCTTGAATTATCTGGCAGGGGAAGAGGCAACGAGCACATCGTAAAGTATAGCATAATTTCTTCATCATTCCGCAATAGCTCAGCGGTAGAGCAACCGGCTGTTAACCGGTAGGTCGTAGGTTCGAATCCTACTTGCGGAGCCAGTGTTTGGAGAAGTACCCAAGTGGCTGAAGGGGACGGTTTGCTAAACCGTTAGGTCGTGACTTAACGGCGCGCGGGTTCAAATCCCGCCTTCTCCGCCACTTTCAATAGTCGCATGGCCCGTTGGTCAAGTGGTTAAGACACCGCCCTTTCACGGCGGTAACACGGGTTCGAATCCCGTACGGGTCACTTACAGCGCGGGGGTTTCCCGCGGATTGCGGTCCCGTAGTGTAGTGGTTAACATGCCTGCCTGTCACGCAGGAGATCGCGGGTTCGAGTCCCGTCGGGACCGCCATTACACCAATCGCTGGGCCATAGCCAAGCGGTAAGGCAACGGACTTTGACTCCGTGATGCGCTGGTTCGAATCCAGCTGGCCCAGCCATTTTATGTGTTAAATACGAGCTATTAGCTCAGCAACGAGCGCTGCATCTTTGAGTTGACAGCGAGTTGCCTCGACGCACCTAGCTTCCTCGAATAAGCTGGGAGAGGAAGAGGCAGGTAGGGATAGGTAGTACCTAGAGTGTCATCTTAACCATGAGCCATTAGCTCAGTAGGTAGAGCAACGAGCGCTGCATCTTCGAGTTCGCTTCGAGTTGTCCCGACGCATCGCGCATCTTCGAATACGCTAGCAGAGGAAGGGACATCACTATCCTAGGGTGTTATCCAACTCATGAGCCATTAGCTCAGTAGGTAGAGCAACGAGCGTTACATCATCGAGTTGGCTTCGAGTTGCCTTGTCTCGGAGTGTTATTGAACCCATGAGCCATTAGCTCAGTAGGTAGAGCATCTGACTTTTAATCAGAGGGTCGGAGGTTCGAGTCCTCCATGGCTCACCATATTAGCGGGTGTGGCGGAATTGGCAGACGCACCAGACTTAGGATCTGGCGCCTCACGGCGTGGGGGTTCAAGTCCCTCCACCCGCACTGATTAGTCCATATGCGGTCGTGGCGGAATGGCAGACGCGCTAGGTTGAGGGCCTAGTGGGGGCGACCCCGTGGAGGTTCAAGTCCTCTCGACCGCATTCCACTAAACCCAAACATTATGTTGACAAAAGAATGAGTAGTTGTTATAATAAAATTTGTCGCTAAAAATGCGCTCGTAGCTCAATTGGATAGAGCATCTGACTACGGATCAGAAGGTTAGGGGTTCGAATCCTCTCGAGCGCGCCATGATCGGGAAGTAGCTCAGCTTGGTAGAGCACATGGTTTGGGACCATGGGGTCGCAGGTTCAAATCCTGTCTTCCCGATTTGAATATCTTCATCATCAATTGCTATACAGGTGTAGTTTAGTGGTAAAACCTCAGCCACGAGCACTGCCTCATCGAATCCACTTCGAGTTGCCCCGACGCATCCAGCGTCTTTGAATGTGCTTGCAGAGGAAGGGGCACGGAAGAGCGTGGCGGATGTTGGTTCGAAATTATATGCGGGTGTAGTTTAGTGGTAAAACCTCAGCCTTCCAAGCTGATGTCGTGGGTTCGATTCCCATCACCCGCTCCACGAAGAAGCAAGAAGAGAAAAATGCAGGAAGTTACCTTGTTCCTTGAAAACTGAACGAAACGAAGCGCGACGAAAAGCGGAGGTCCGCGGGTCGCCGCGACGGGCAAATGTTCTTCGCCTGCAAGGGTGCTTGCACC
>NZ_PIJF01000033.1:0-35208 GCF_002809985.1 Geobacillus sp. WSUCF-018B | reverse complement strand
ATCTCTCCTTTCGAATGTTGGGTGACACTTTCATTCTACTGGAGATCCGCCAGCAAGGGCTATTTTTATGCTTGATCAAGTTTATCTAGCACCACGGGTATAAAGATATTTTGTTAGTCATTTCCGCCGCTTTGTGCTTTACGGCCGGGGCCGAGCGGCGAGACGCTTTTGAAACGTTTCGCGCCAGCTTGCGGATAAGGCCGGATGGCTGGCGATTTGCTTCATGGCAGCAGCATTGTCGCGCTCATGATAGTAAATGTGATTGATATACGCGATGGACAGCGCCCCCACGCCCCGTTCGACGAGAACGAGCGGCGCGCCCGGCTCGACGACGCCTTCTTGCAAGACGCGGAAATAAAACCCGCTTTTTCCTGTCTGGCAGACGGCTTTCGGCAAATCGGGCAGCTGATGTTTGAACGCCAATTTGGAGCACGGCTGGCGCGGCTGCGACACTTGCACGAGCGCTGTGCCGGCGGCATACATGTCGCCAAGACATACATCGTCTTCCGTCAACCCGAGAAGCGTCCAGTTTTCGCCAAACGCCCCCGCCGTAAATGGGCGGCCGTATCGCTCTTCCCAATAGACGAAATGCTCGGACGGATAGGCGCAAATCGCTTTATCTTCTCCTCCGTGATGGACGAGGTCGGCTTGTCCATCTCCAACCAAGTTAAGCTTGCCGACAGCGACCGGCCCGGCGACCGGCGTTTTGTGAATGCCGGTCACTAGCCGCTCGCCATTTACCTCTATTGTTTTCGGCTTTCCGACATTAATCGAAACAATTTGCATTGGTTCACCCCCATACCGCCTCGGCGATGAGCCGGAAGCTTGCGAGTTTATCCTCGAAGTCGTATGTAATCGTCACGAGCATGATTTCCTCTGTTTCATACGTTTCGCTCAGCCGATACAGCTTGTCTTTGACGCGCCTCGGACTGCCGACGATCATCCGCCGCCGGTTGTCTTCCACCCGTTTGCGCTCATACGGGCTGTACGGATACGCAGCCGCTTTTTCCGGGCTTGGCGTGCCGTTCAGCGCCATCCCTTGCTCGATCATAAGAAGCGACAGATCAAGGCTGCCGGCGATCCATTCCGCTTTTTCATCCGTTTCGGCGCAAATTGCAAACACCGCGACCATTCCGCGCGGCTCGGCCAAATACGGCGATGGAACAAACCGGTCGCGGTACAGCCGCATATAATGTTCGCCGCCTTCCCCGTTGATAAACTGGGCGAACACGTACGGCAGCCCTTTATCGGCTGCCAGCTTCGCCGTTTCCGAACTGGAGCCGAGCAGCCATAGTTCCGGCGGGGACTGCACGATCGGCGTCGCCTTGACGCCATACAGCGGGTGAACCGGCGGCAAGGCGTCATACAAATAGCCGAGCAAGTCGTCAATTTGCTCCGGATAGCGGTCGACCGACCGTCGTCTGTCGCCTTGCAGCGCGATCGTCGCCCGGGGCATGCCGCCGGGTGCCCGCCCGATGCCGAGATCGACGCGGCCGGGATGAAGGCCGGCAAGCACATGGAAGTTTTCCGCCACCTTGTACGGGCTGTAATGCGGCAGCATCACGCCGCCTGAGCCAATGCGGATGCGCGACGTTTTCGCTCCGATGTGTCCGAGCAGCACTTCCGGCGACGAACCGGCAAGGCTGTTTGTATCGTGGTGTTCCGACACCCAAAACCGCTTATAGCCGAGCTGCTCAACGTGTTGGGCGAGCTTGACGGTGTTCTCGAGCGCTTCTTCTGCCGTCATGCCTTCGGCGATCGGCGACTGGTCGAGGACGCTCAGTTGCAGCGCCATTGCGATTCCTCCTTCTTCCGCCGCAGCGGTGGAAATAATGATTAGTTTCTATTATGCGCTGTTTTGCTTCGGTTTGTCCATTCATTTGTCCACCCGTCTAGCAAAAAACCGATCCGCCGTCGTCGGATCGGCCAATCTCGTCAAGATGCGCGGCAGTTCACAAGCTGACGGACTGCTTTTGTTCAGCCGCCTGGCGGTCGGGTTTGGGGCCGCGCTTAGGGAAAAAGGAATGAAACAGCTGTCTGACGCTGTCGACGATAAACGAACACCGTTCATACAGCGCCTCTTTTAAACTGTCAAGCTGGCGGGTGACTTTGTACTGCGCGGCCTCTTGCGCTTCAAGCCGTTCGATGACCGTCTCATGGAACACGTGCTGCAGCTCGAACTGCTCGATCAACTTTTGGTACAGTTTTTCCTGCCCTTCGAGGCGGGCGGCCATTCCTTCGGCGAGCTGTTCACGTTCAGCCGTCCGCTGCTCGAGCCGGCGCATCGTGTCGCTTTGCACGGTGAGTGCTTCGATGACGGCCTGCTGCGCCGCTTCTTCTTTGGCCAGCTGCTCTTCCCACTGCAATTGTCGCCTTTCCTCCCGCTCCTGCTGGGCGATGACCGACTGCTCGAGGCGGGCGAGCGTTCCGGCCAAGGCGGCTTGCCCCGCCTGTGCTTCCATAAGCAGCCGCTCGAGGCGGGCGAGCGCTTCCGCCCACTGCCCGCTTTGCGCTTCCTGTTGCTTTTGCCCGGTTTCGGCCGCTTGCTGAAGCGAGGCAACTATGGCGGCCATTTCTTCGTAATAATGGGTTTGGGCTACTTGTCCAGCAGTCACCGTTTGTCCGAGCTCGGACAGCGCCTCGGCAAGCCGTCCGCTTTGCCGCGCCCAGCCGGCCGCAAGCGACTGTTCGAGGCGGGCGAACATGTCCGCCATTTGTTCGCGTTGTTCCGCTTGGTGCTTTTGCCCTTCTTCGATGGCGTCCTCAAGTTGGGCGAGTCGTTCCGCCAACTGATCGAACTGTTGTTTTTGCTGTTCGAGCATTTGTTGCGCAGCGGTGCGGCGATAATAAAACATCGGGTGGGATGCGGGCGGTGCGGCAGCTGGCCCGTACACGCGCGGGGTCATGTGTTTATTCATATAAATCAATGCACAAACGCCTCCTTTCCGTCGTCTATGTGGCATCATATGCCGAGCTGTGCAGTTCGGTTTGGGCGCTGGATTTGTGACACCCGCCTTCCTTTTGATATAATGAAAGAAAATATTGGAGAAAGGGTGTTGTTGATGCCAGCTGTCGAATCGAATATGTTTCCGCTTGGCAAACAAGCGCCCCCGTTTGCCCTCACGAATGTCATCGATGGCAACGTCGTCCGTCTTGAGGATGTGAAATCGGACGTCGCAACCGTCATTATGTTCATTTGCAATCACTGCCCATTTGTCAAGCATGTCCAGCACGAGCTTGTTCGCCTCGCGAACGATTATATGCCCAAAGGGGTGTCGTTTGTCGCCATCAACTCCAACGATGCGGAACAGTATCCAGAAGATTCACCCGAAAACATGAAAAAGGTGGCGGAAGAGCTCGGCTATCCGTTTCCGTATTTGTACGATGAGACGCAAGAGGTGGCGAAAGCATACGACGCCGCTTGCACCCCGGACTTTTACATTTTCGACCGGGATCTGAAATGCGTCTACCGCGGCCAGTTGGACGACTCGCGCCCGAACAACGGCATCCCGGTCACCGGGGAGTCGATCCGCACCGCGCTGGATGCTTTGTTGGAGGGCCGCCCGGTGCCGGAAAAGCAAAAGCCGAGCATCGGCTGCAGCATTAAATGGAAACAAACACTGTAACAATGTGCTTGACTTTTCATTGTGAAGCGGGTATGATGGAAAAAGCATCATTCGTTCGTTGCGGAATCGCCACCGCCGTGCCGTTGGCTTGCGAGTGCAGCCGGCACGGCATTTTTGTGGCCGCGATCTACTGAACAAATTCACACTGGCGCCGCCTCGGAGCGGCAAGGATGGATGAGAGGAAGGGCTTCCATTGTTTTTGTTTCCTTTCCTTGAGTTTTCGTAATTTATGTTATGTAAACAAAAGGAGAACGAGGAGATGGCGGAAGGGCGATATCGGGTGTTTGTGTATGGAACGTTGCTGACTGGCGAAGAAAACCATGAAGTGGCCGCTCCATACGTTCGCGCCGCGTGTCCAGGGAAAGTAAACGGCCGCTTATACAATGTCGGTCCGTACCCCGCGCTTGTGCTTGGAGAAGAGGGGGAAGTGGAAGGGGAGTGGCTGACGGTGACGGAAGAAGGGCTCAAGGCAATGGATGAGCTCGAGGATTACGTTGAAGGGCGGCGCGATAACGAATACGAACGGGTGTGGGTTCGCGACGCGTGCAAACCGATCGAAGGATATGTGTACGTCTATCCGCCGGAAAAAGCGGCCGGCTTGCCGCTTATTCCGTCCGGATCATGGCGGCGGCGTGAGGAGAAAATGTAACATCTAGAAACAGCCTGTGAGGAACGGTCATCCTCTGGGCTGTTTATTTTTTACATGAATATGAAAACGGTTGCAAAAAATCGTTATAAAAATACAGAAAAATTGCTAAAAAAGTGTTGCCAAACGACCACTCTTTTTCTATAATAAAAGCATGTTAGAAAAATAAACGTACGAATGTGAGGTAATGTGACATGTCGAAAACGTTCGTTTCCTCCACCCAAACGGGATTGCTTGAACAAATTAAAGAAACGATCCAACAAAAGAACGTTGAACTTCTTCATTTGCAGTTTGTCGACATCGAAGGGATTTTAAAACATGTAACGGTGACGGCGGAACAGCTTGATGACGTCGTCGAAGGAAAAATCATGTTTGACGGTTCGTCGATCAAAGGATTTTCGCCGATCAACCGCTCCGACTTATACCTTCGTCCGGATTTAAATACGTTTGCCGTGTTGCCGTGGACGGTCGAGGAAGGCTATGCGGAAGCGCGCTTTCTCTGCTCGGTGACCAATCCGGACGGCACGCTGTTTGAAGGCGACCCGCGCAACGTGCTGAAAAAAACGATCGAGCGGGCGGCGGAAAAAGGATATACGATCTCGGTCGGTCCGGAGCTGGAGTTTTTCCTGTTCAAAGCCGATGAAAACGGCAATCCGACGCTTGAGCTCCATGATGGCGGCGGTTATTTCGAACCGTCTCCGAAAGACTTGGGCGAACGCGTTCGCCTTGAAATTTACCGCGCCTTAAAAGCGATGGGCTTTACGATTGAAGCGTCGCACCATGAAGTGGCGGAAGGCCAGCATGAGATCAACTTCAAATATGCCGATGCACTCGGTGCGGCGGACAATGCGACGACGTACAAATGGGTTGTCAAAACGATCGCCAGCAAGTTCGGCCTCCATGCGACGTTTATGCCAAAACCGGTGTTTGGCATCAACGGTTCAGGGATGCATGTCAACATTTCCCTCTTCAAAGATGGGGAAAATGCGTTCTTTGATCCGAACGATGCGAACCAGTTGTCAGAAACAGCGTACCAATTCATCGCGGGCTTGCTGAAAAATGTGAAGCACTTTGCGGCGGTTACGAATCCGCTTGTCAACTCGTACAAACGGCTTGTGCCAGGGTATGAAGCGCCTTGCTACATCGCGTGGTCCGCTTCGAACCGTTCGGCGCTTATCCGCATTCCGGCGAAACGCGGCGTTGCGACGCGCGTTGAGCTCCGTTGCCCGGATCCGTCAGCGAATCCGTATTTGGCGTATGCCATCATCGCTGCCGCTGGCCTTGACGGTGTCGAAAAAGGGTTAACCGCTCCAGCGCCGGTTGATGAAGATATCTTCCATATGTCGGAAGAACGCCGTGCGGAGCTTGGCATCGACAACTTGCCGGAAAACTTGGGTGCTGCTGTCGCTGCGTTCGAAGAAGGTGAAATCGGCCGCACGACGCTTGGCGAGCACGTATTCAACGAATATGTCGCGTTGAAAAAAGAGGAATGGAACAGCTACCGCACGGCGGTTCATGCTTGGGAAGTCGAGCGGTATCAAGGAAAGTTCTGATCGAAAGCCACCGTCCAAAAGGTGTCCCGTCGCCATATTCGGGGCGCCTTTTTTCTGCAGGCAGCTGTTTGTCTTGATGGACGGCCGCGCGGCGCCTTCCGCCCGTCGGCCGCCAAGCTGCCGGTGTTCGCAACGTCATCTTGCGCGTGGGGAGGAAAAGATGACTGCATTTTTTTATTTTTTAAATTCATAGTTGACATCTATGAATAATGGGATTTAAATTATAAGTAACACGCTCAACTATTGCAAGCGGAGGGAAACCAATGAAAAAACTGATCGTTTTTGTGTTTGTAGGATTTATCGCCCAGTTGATCGACGGATCGCTCGGAATGGCGTACGGCGTCACCTCGTCGACGCTGCTGTTGACGTTTGGCATCGCTCCAGCTGTTGCCTCGGCGTCCGTTCATTTGGCGGAAGTGGTGACGACAGCGGCGTCCGGCGCCTCTCACTGGAAATTTGGCAACGTCGATCGCGCCATGGTCGGGAAGCTCATTATTCCTGGGTCGGTCGGCGCGTTTATCGGAGCATGCTTTTTAAGCAACTTGCCAGGGGATGTGATCAAACCGTATGTATCGTTGTTTTTATTGGCGCTTGGCTTTTACATTATTTATCGATTTTTAGTGTTGAACGGCCGCGCGCCGTCGGCATCAAGAAAACAGTGGTCCAATAAGCAGCTCGTCCCGCTCGGCTTGGCGGCCGGTTTTCTTGATGCGACCGGCGGTGGGGGCTGGGGGCCGATTGCGACGCCGGTGCTGTTGGCCAATAAAAGCATGGAAGCGCGCAAGGTGGTCGGCACGGTCGATACATCCGAATTTGCCGTTGCCTTGTCGGCGACGCTCGGATTCGTCATTTCACTCGGTTGGGAGCAAGTGAACTGGTATTGGGTGCTGACGCTGATGGCGGGCGGGGTCATCGCTGCGCCGATCGCGGCTTGGCTTGTGCGTAAACTGCCGTCCCATTTGCTTGGAGTGTTGGTTGGCGGATTGATTATTTTGACAAACGTTCGCACGCTTCTGCACGCTTGGGAAGCCCCGGCGCCGGTTTATCCTGCTGTGTACGGCCTCATCGTCATCGGCTGGGCGGCGGCAGTATGGGTGGCGATCAGAAATGGACGGAAAGGAAAAACAGCTAGTGGGGAGTTGGCGTCGTAGATTAAGACGGGGCGCCAACCCCTGTTTTTGGTTAAGGCTCGTGTTATTTCGTTTCGCCATCCTCTTGAGTGGGGAAAGAAGGAATTTTTCGCGGCGGTGTCGAATTCAATTTTGATATGAAAAGGGGGAGAGAAGCGAATGAACCGTCCAATCGATTTAGGCCGCCGCATTTCACTCATCGATTTGTACGACTTGCGCATGTCGCAGCGCACCGGTACATACGTGCTTCATGAAGACGATGTGGCGATCGTGGAAACAGGGCCAAGCCCGTCGGTGCCGCACTTGCTTGAAGGGTTGAAAGCGCTTCGGATCGATCCGGCTGAGATTCGCTATATCATCGTTACCCATATTCATTTGGACCACGCCGGCGGTGTAGGGCTGCTTCTTCAGCATTGCCCGAATGCGATGGTTGTCGTCCATCCGAAAGGGAAGCGGCATTTGGCTGATCCATCGCGCCTCATCGCTGGAGCGAAGGCGGTGTACGGCGCGCAGTTTGAGTCGCTCTTTGATCCGATTCTTCCGGTGCCAGAAGAGCGATTGATCGTGAAAGAGGACGGGAAAACGTTGGCGTTGAGTGCGGAGCGGACGCTTGTGTTTTATGATACGCCGGGGCATGCGAACCATCACGTTTCGATTTATGATTCGTACAGCCGCGGCGTGTTCACCGGCGATACGATCGGCGTTTTTTATCCGCAGCTGCAAGAAGCGGGGCTTGCGTTTTGCCTGCCTTCCACATCTCCGAACCAATTTGACCCTGAAGCGATGGAGCGGTCGGCTGAGCGGCTCGAGAAGTTGAATCCGTCGCGCATCTATTTTGGTCATTTTGGCATGCTCGATGACCCGCAGGAAGCGTTCCGTCAGCTTCGCGTTTGGCTGCCGAAATTTGTGGCGGCAGGAAAAGAAGCGATCGAGCGAAATCCGGAAGCATCGCCCGCAGAGCAGGCGAAAGTCGCTGCACAACGGTTGCGCCGCGATGTAGAAGCGTTTTTGAACGAATATGGCGTCCCGTCTTCGTCGCCGGTGTATGCGGCGATCGAGCTGGATTTGCAGGTGTGCGCGATGGGGTTGATCGATTACTGGCATAAGCGGCGGTGATAGGGGTGAATGAACGGTGTCCCAAGCATAAAAGGGACACCTTTTCTTTGTTAATACGTATAACGATGATGATGACGAATCCGTCTGCTTGGTTTCATGCCATGAGGCCGGTTTTTCTCCTTCCAAACGGTGCGTTTTGCGGTTTGGGAACAAGACAGGCGTTGGTTGGCGGCGAAACGCACGGCTTCAGGCGCGCCGTTTCGTGAACGGGAGATGGATATGGTAGAGTGGGAGTGCAGAATCCCAATCTTCGTTCGCAACCACGACGCCATAAGGAGGTGGGGACGTGAAGCAAGAGAAACCGGTTCTGTATCGCATTGGCATTGGCCTCATCATCGCCTCGTTCGTCGTTTGGGTGGCGGTGCCGATCGCGCCGTTTCTGCCGTTTTCAGCCGCTGTCAAGGCAACGATTGTCGCCACGGTCATTGCGGCGGCGGAAGTCATGTTTTGGCTTGGGGTGCTGCTGGCTGGAAAAGAAGCAGCGAGGAAGCTGAAAGCGTATTGGAATCCGAAGCATTGGCGCATAAATCGGCAACGGTTGGATCAAACCAATGATGTTAAGCAAAAAGAGGAACGGTTGGAAGAAAGCCAATAAAGAGATGAGGTGGTGGCATGAGACGGAGAGCTGTTTCGTTTCTCATCGTTGTTGCCGCTCTGTCCGGAGCGCTTTGGCTTGGCGGCCTGGCATTGGCGGTGCAAGATCAGTTTTTTGCAACCGCCAAGCCGCCGACGAAAGAACAACGGCCGTCAACGGCTGAAACAAGGCAACATGATGAGAAAATGGATATTGTTGCTCTTGGCGACTCGTTGACGAGAGGAACGGGCGATGAAAGCGGAAAAGGGTATGTCGGCTATATGGTCGATGCGCTTCGCCGGCAAACGGATAAGCCGATCCGTGTGACGAATTTGGCGGTTCGCGGCCTTCGCTCCGACGGACTGCTTCGCCAGCTTGGCCAGCCTGAGATTCAGCGGCAAGTCGCCATGGCGGATTTGATCGTGATGACGATCGGCGGCAACGACTTGTTTCAAGGGGGGGAAGCGCTTCGGTTGAACGCCAAGCAACTGGATGAAGCGAAGCGCCGGTATGTGGAGAACCTTGACCGCATTTTCGCCGCGCTGCGCCGCTTCAACAGCGAAGCGGTCATTTTTGCGATCGGCTTGTACAACCCGTTTGGCGATTTAGACGATGCCAAACGGACATCGGCCGTTGTGCGCGATTGGAATTTTGCATCAGCGGAAGTGGCGGCCCGCTATCCGAACATCGTCGCGGTGCCGACGTTTGACTTGTTTGCCTTGCATGTCAATGATTATTTATATAGCGACCATTTCCATCCAAACAAAGAAGGGTACAAGCGGATTGGAGAGCGCGTCGCCTCGCTCATCACGTTGACGGAGGAGGACGAGCGATGACCAAACGGGCGACATTGATGGTCAAAGAGCTGCGAAAAACGATTCGCGGCAAGGAAATTATTAAAGGCATTTCGTTTGAGCTGCATGAAGGGGAAGTATTCGGTTTTTTAGGGCCAAACGGCGCGGGAAAAACGACGACGATCCGCATGCTCGTCGGGCTCATTCGGCCGACGGCGGGGACGGTGGCAATTGGCGGGTATGACCTTCATCGCCAGTTTACCGACGCGATCCGCCAGATCGGCTGCATCGTCGAAAACCCAGAAATGTATCCGTATTTAACAGGCTGGGAAAACCTTGAACATTTCGCCCGCATGATGCCGGGAATTGGTGCAGATCGCATCATGGAAGTGGCGAAGCTCGTCGGGCTGGAACAGCGCATCCATGACCGGGTGGACACGTATTCGCTCGGCATGCGGCAGCGGCTCGGCATCGCGCAGGCGCTGCTTGGAAAGCCGAAGGTGCTCATTTTGGACGAGCCGACCAACGGCCTTGACCCGGCCGGCATTCGCGAAATGCGCGCCTTCATCCGCTTTTTGGCGGAAACGGAAGGGTTGAGCGTCCTCGTTTCATCGCATTTGTTAAGTGAAATTCAATTAATGTGCGACCGCGTCGCCATTATGGCGAAAGGGCGGCTCTTGGCGGTCGACACGGTGGAGCGGCTGTTAAACCAGCAGGCGCGCGTCGTTTGGAAAGCCGTTCCGATCGAGCGGGCGCGGGCGCTGTTGGCCGAGGAAACCGAGGTGCTGCGCGCTGATGAAGAGACGATCGTCACGCCATATGAGCCGTCGAGACTAGCCGCTTGGAACGCCAAGCTTGTCCAAGCCGGCGTCTCGGTGTCGGAAATTGAACCGCGGCTGCCGACGCTCGAAGATTTGTTTATCGAGCTGACAGGGGGCGAAACGATTGAGTAAGCTCGTGTATAATGAAATGTTGAAAATCGTCCGCAAAAAGCGGCTATGGGTGATCGCCGCCATCATTGCGGTGCTCGTCGCCTTGTTTACATACGCCCAATACCGCGAGACGGAAGAACTGCGAAAACGGCTTGGCACGACCGACTGGCGGACGCAGCTGCAGCAGCAAATCGTCGATTTGCAAAACCGCCTCCAGTCGCCGAGCATGTCGGAGGAATGGCGGAAATACTTGCAAATCCGCCTCAAGCAGCAGCAGTATTACTTAGAACATAACATCAACCCGTCCGCTCCCGGTGCGCCGACGTTTATGCGCACGTTTATCGAAAACGCCATCGATTTGTTCTTGCCGCTTTTGGTGATGGTGGTGGCGGCCGATTTAGTGTCGTCCGAGGCGAGCGCGGGAACGATCAAACTGCTGCTTGTCCGGCCGGTGAAGCGGTGGAAAATTTTGTTGAGCAAATATATCGCGTTGCTCCTGTCAGTGTCGCTCATTATGCTGATGGCGGCGGTGCTGTCGTATGCCATCTCCGGACTCGTGTTTGGATATGGCGGCTTCCGTCTGCCGCTATTGACCGGTTTTGTCCCTCAAGGAGAGGATCTCGATACAACGAACGTTCACATGATTCCGCAATGGAAATACATTTTGATCGAGCTTGGGCTCGCCACGTTTGTGAGTGCTGTTGTCGGCACGCTGACGTTTATGTGTTCCGTGCTGCTTCGGAGCACGGCGGCAGTGATGGGCATTATGCTCGCGGCATTGATTTCTGGCGCGATTTTGTCGAACATGGTGTCGTCATGGCATTCGGCGAAATATTTGTTTATGGTCAATTTGCGGCTGACAGATTACACAAAAGGAGCGGCTCCGCCGATTGAGGGAATGACGCTTGGTTTTTCGATGGTCGTGCTGGCCGTTTGGGGGCTTGTCGCCCTCATCGTCGCTTTTGTTGTGTTTACGCGGCGGGATGTGTATTGAGAAGGAGAGCAATAAAACCGCGGGGAATCCCCTCGCGGTTGTTTCAACGAGCGTTGCGAACAACTCTTTGGCCTTTTCAAAATCGCCGAGGAGCGAGTATAATATACCTGTGTTGACGTGCGCCTTTGTATTGATAAACAGCTCCCATACGATTAAAATAAAAGCGGTGGCGTATCGGTGCTGCATGAAATTGCCGAACCCGGGAAACGAGAACGAAAAGAAGGCGACAATCAGCGGGTGGCGCAAATGCAAGTGGGTCGTGGTAAACTGCGACAAGTGCGCCCGCCTGTGCCGCGCCGGCGGAATCAGTTTCACGGAGCGTCCCCTTTTCTTGATGCGTTTGATGTGTTTTTAGTATAGGAAAAAAAGGGGGGCGCTATGCGTTCGACTGTGGAAAAAACGCGCCTTTTGTCCGTTTTTGTGTGAGCAGCCGCAAAAAAAATAAAAAAACTATTGACTTTCTTATAGAACTCATATAAAATATGAATTGTCGCAAGGGAAAATAAACAAGAGAACGACGGGAAGTAGCTCAGCTTGGTAGAGCACACGGTTCGGGTCCGTGAGGTCGCAGGTTCAAATCCTGTCTTCCCGACCATTGCCATGGGGCCTTAGCTCAGCTGGGAGAGCGCCTGCCCCGCACGCAGGAGGTCATCGGTTCGAATCCGATAGGCTCCATTTTTATACGGAGGAATACCCAAGTCTGGCTGAAGGGGGCGGTTTCGAAAACCGCTAGGGGTGTCACAGCCCGCGGGGGTTCGAATCCCTCTTCCTCCGCCATCTTACATACGAGCGTCAACCTGCCGGCAGCCGGCAGGTTTTTTGTTTATGGGCAACACGGTAAGCAGATCATTTGCCTGTTTTTGGATGAATCGGATACGATAGAAGGGGACGCGGTTCGATGATGCTGGCGTCTGTCTCCCGACGGCAGCGGGAGAGGAAAAACAAGAAGGAGGATCCGTATGGCCGTTCAACGCCGCATTCGCCGTATCAAAACGGTGCAAATGACTGTCAACAGCCCGATTCACCGAAGCGGGCGTGTGCTGGAGCCTGGGAACTGGCAAGAGTATGATCCGTTTTTGCTGATGATGGAAGATATTTTCGAGCGCGGAACCTTTGATGTCCACCCGCACCGCGGCATCGAGACGGTGACGTACGTGATCAGCGGCGAGCTCGAACATTTTGACAGCAAAGCCGGCCACGGCACGCTCGGCCCCGGGGATGTGCAATGGATGACGGCCGGCCGCGGCGTCGTCCATAAAGAAGACCCGGCTCCCGGTTCGACGGTGCACAGCCTGCAGCTTTGGATCAACTTGCCGAGCACGCATAAAATGACCGAGCCGCGCTACCAAAACTTGCGCGCCGAGGACATGCCGGTGCGAAAAGAGGAAGGGGCGGTGATCCGCGTCTTTTCCGGCTCATCGAAAGGCGTCAAAGCGCCGACGAAAAACATCGTCCCGGTGACGATGGTCGACATGACGGTGGAGCCGGGGGCGACGGTGGCGCAAGACTTGCCGGGCCATTACAACGGCTTTTTGTACATTTTAGAAGGCAGCGGCATGTTTGGCGCCGACAACACGGAAGGAAAAGCCGGGCAAGCGCTGTTTTTCAGCCGCCACGACCGCGGCGAAGAAACGGAGCTGCAGGTGACCGCGCGTGAAAAGCTGCGCCTTCTTCTTTACGCCGGCGAGCCGGTGAACGAACCGGTCGTCGCCTACGGGCCGTTCGTCATGAACACGCCGGAACAAATCCGCGAAGCGATCCGCGACTACCAGGAGGGGCGGTTTGGTCAGTAATGGCAGAAAAGAGCTGATCATTTTTCGGCTCTTTCTTTTTTTGCTATGATGAAAATCGGGAACAATACCATTCATTGCATCAGGAGGCATGGATGATGAATGCGGTCATTGAAACGATTTTGCGCCATCGCTCGATTCGCCGTTTTGAAGAGCGGCCGTTGACGGATGAACAAATCCGCACGATCGTCGAATGCGCCCAGGCGGCGTCGACTTCCAGTTATGTGCAGGCGTACTCGATCATCGGCGTGAAAGATCCGAAAAAAAAGCAAAAGCTTGCGGAATTGGCAGGAAATCAGTCGTACGTGGCCCAAAACGGCCATTTTTTCATCTTTTGCGCCGATTTTCACCGCCACGAACTCATTGGCGGGCTGGAAGGAAAAGACGTGCTTCCGTCGCTAGAGAGCACGGAAAAGTTTATGGTCGCGCTGATTGACACAGCGCTTGCGGCGCAGAACGCCGCCATCGCTGCGGAGTCGATGGGGCTTGGCATTTGCTACATCGGTGGGTTGCGCAACAATTTGCCCGAAGTATGTGCGCTGCTAAATGTGCCGAAGCGGGTCATTCCGCTGTTTGGGCTTGCCGTCGGCTATCCTGCGCAAATGCCGGATCGAAAGCCGCGGCTGCCGTTTGAACACGTTTATCACGAGGACGAATACGACCAAGACCGCGCACGGCTCGTCGAACAGCTGCAACGCTACAACGAAACCGTGTCTGCCTATTATGAACAGCGGACGAACGGCCGCCGCCGCGACACTTGGACCGGGCAAATGGCCGAGATGCTCAGCCGTCAAGTCCGGATGTATATGAAAGAGTTTGTCGAGGAGAAAGGGTTCAATTTGCGTTAGCTTCTTGCTTAGGAGGATAAACATGCAACTGCTGTTTAAAAAGCGCGGAGCCTTGTTTATTTTGATGTGCAATTTATTGCTCGTGTTCATCGGAGTCGGCTTGATGATTCCGGTTATGCCGGCGTTTATCGAGCAATTCTTGGAATGATTGTAGGACCGATTGTGGCGGGTGTCCTCTTTGATGTAGATATGCGCCTGCCTTACATCGTCGCCAGTGCTGTCCTCTTTCTGTGCTTTTGCATGTCGTTATGGCAGGAAAAAATCTGTGATGCGCAAAGCGAACGTCCAGGCTTCACGCGTGCCGTGAAAAACGAAAGCAAAAAGTGGATGTCATGCTTGCAAATATAACTCATGTTCTTATTATGCTGTCAAATGGAAGGTGGAAAAACGTGGGTTCCGTCAAACGATTGGCTGAGTGGATCAAAGAAGCCGATACAATCGCCGTCCTGACCGGGGCCGGGATGAGCACGGAGTCCGGCATTCCTGATTTTCGCAGCGAAAACGGCCTTTACGCCCAAGAGGACCATGTCGAATATTATTTGTCAGAGCATTATTACAAAAAAGATCCGGCTGATTTTTGGCGTCGATTCAAGCGGATGTTTTCATTAAAAATGATGGGCGGCTTTGCCCCGAATGATGGGCATCGGTTTCTCCGTTGGCTTGAGGAGATGGGCAAGACGGTGACGATTTTGACGCAAAATATTGACGGGCTGCATACAAAAGCAGGGAGCACGAATGTCATTGAGCTGCACGGCACGCTGCAGACGGCGACATGCCCGTCATGCGGCAACAAGTATGATCTGTCGTTTATCAACCACCACGAGGTGCCGCGCTGCGAAAAGTGCCAGACGATTGTCAAACCGGATGTCGTTTTGTTTGGCGGGCTCGTTCCTCGTATCGAAGAAGCATTCGCTAGAGCGGCGGAAAGCGACTTGCTTCTGGCGATGGGAACAAGTTTGGAAGTGGCGCCCGTGAATCAAATCCCGTTTTATGTCGCCGCCGAATCGCCGGCAACAAGGAAAGTATTGATTAACAAAACAGCGACAAGAATGGATGGGATGTTTGACCTTGTCATTTATGGCGGAATCGGAGAAACGGTCGCCAACGTGCGCAAGCAACTACAGGCGGAATAGATCGATAGATTCCATGCCAACGGGAGAACACATATGGCGTTTTCCCGTTGGACAAAAAATCAAAAAAGGTATTGTACTTTTCAGAACATTCTAATATAATAAAGATAACATACCAACCGGTTGGTATTTTGATGAGTGGAGCCGAGCATAAAGGCGTAACGCAAAACGGAGGGGACCATCATGTATTTGCGCTTAACAGACGAGCAGCGCATGGTGCAAAAAGCGATCCGCAAGTTTGTGGAAAAAGAGTTAATGCCGCTTGAAAACGAAGTGTTGCGCAATGAGCGGGAAGGAAAGCCCGGGCTTGCGCCGGAGAAATTGAAAGAATTGCAATTAAAAGCGAAAGAAGCGGGTTTTTGGGGGATCAACACGCCGGAGGAATACGGCGGCGCGAACTTGGGCCACGTCATGCAGGCGATCGTCCTAATGGAAGTGTCGAAAACGCTCGTTCCGTTCCAGTTCGGCGGGTCGGCGGACAACATTTTGTATTATGCGAATGAGGAGCAGAAGAAAAAATACTTGATCCCGACGATCAACGGCGAGAAAAAATCGTGTTTCGCCATGACCGAGCCAGGGGCGGGGTCCGATACGCGCAACATCAAAATGACGGCGGTCAAAGATGGCGATGAATGGGTGTTGAACGGGGAAAAAACGTTCATCACCGGCGGCAATGACGCCGATTTCGTGATGGTGATCGCCATCACCGACAAAGAGCGGCATCAGGCGACGAACGGGCGCGAAGGGGTGACGTGCTTTATCGTTGACCGCGAGATGGGCTGGCGCTCCGAACCGATTTATACGATGGGGCCGTCGACGCCAGCCAGCTTGATTTTCGAAAACGTGCGCGTGCCGGAAGAAAACATTTTAGGCGAGCTGCACTACGGTTACAAGCTTGGACTTGAGTGGATCGGCTATGCGCGCTGGGTCGTCGGCGCCCGTGCGGTCGGGGCGGCGGAGCGGCTGCTGCAGATGGCGATTGATTATGCGAAAGAGCGCGTCACGTTTGGCAAGCCGATCGCCGAGCGGCAAGCAATCCAATGGATGATCGCCGATTCAGCGGTGGAAATCGAAGCGGCCAAATGGCTGGTGTTAAATGCGGCGTTTACGCTCGACCAAGGGGAGGACAACCGCCACTTGGCATCGATGGCGAAACTGTTTGGCGCGAACATGGGCAATCGCGTCGTTGACCGCGTCATGCAAATCCACGGCGGCATGGGCTATACGAAGGAAATGCCGATCGAGCGTTGGTATCGCGAAGCGCGGCTGTGGCGCATTTACGACGGCACGGATGAAATTCAGCGCCTCATTATCGCTCGCAACTTGATTAAAGGGCATGTCAAACTTGGTCAGTTCATCTGAAAAATGAAAGCGTTATCGAAAGGGAGGAGAACACGATGAGCCAACGGTTTGCAGGAAGAGTGGCGTTTGTGACCGGAGGAAGCCGCGGCATCGGCAAGGCGATCGTCACCCGCTTCGCGGAAGAAGGGGCGAAAGTGGCATTCATCGATTTAAATGAAGAAGCGCTTGAAGCGACGGCTGCCGAGCTGCGGGAGAAAGGGTATGACGTGTACGCCAAAGTGGCGAGCGTCACCGACCGCGAACAAGTGGAAACGACGATGCAAGAGGTCGTCGACCGGTTCGGCTCGCTTGATATTCTTGTCAACAACGCCGGCGTCATCCGCGACAACTTGCTCTTTAAAATGACGGACGACGACTGGCAAACGGTCATGGACGTTCATTTGAAAGGGGCGTTTTATTGCGCCCGCGCCGCGCAAAAATATATGGTCGAAAAAGGGTACGGGCGCATCATCAACATTTCGTCGACCTCCGCGCTCGGAAACCGCGGCCAGGCGAACTATTCGGCGGCGAAAGCCGGCATTCAAGGGTTTACGAAAACGTTGGCGATCGAGCTCGGCAAGTTCGGCATTACGACGAACGCCATCGCTCCAGGATTCATTGAAACCGATATGACAAAGGCAACCGCTGAGCGGCTTGGCATTTCGTTTGAGCAGCTCATTCAGGCGAGCGTCGCCAACATCCCGGTCGGACGCAGCGGCCGTCCGGAAGACATCGCCCATGCAGTCGCGTTTTTCGCCGACGAACGGTCGTCGTTTGTCAACGGCCAAGTGCTGTATGTGGCCGGCGGCCCGAAATGTTAAGGGGGGACGGGGATGTACCAGCATGACATCGGAAAACGGTCGACGAAAGTGAAAAACACCGTTGAACACGGAGCGGTGAAAAAGTTTGCGGAGGCGATCGGCGACCCTCATCCGATTTATTGGGATGAGGAGACGGGGAAGCGGTCGCGCTACGGGCGCAACATCGCCCCGCCGACGTTTCCGCGCGTGTTTGACTACGGCGTCATTGAAGGATTGAAATTGCCGGCCAAAGGGCTCATTCACGGCGAGCAGCGCTTCCATTATGAGCGTCCGCTGTTTGTCGGTGAAGAACTGTACTGCTATGCGGAAGTGAAAGATTATTACGAAAAACAAAGCAGCATGGGCCTGCTCGGCTTTTTGGTCATCGCCAACAACGGCGAGGACGCTGACGGAAATCTCATTTTCACTTCCACCTCGACGATCATGATCAACGAGGCGGTTAGAAAGGCGATGAGCGTATGACGAGCATCCGCAAATGGCAAGTCGGAGAGTCGCTTCCCGAAGTAACGCTCGCACCGGTGTCCCGGCTCGATTTAATCAAATACGCCGGCGCATCAGGCGACTACAATCCGATCCATACGATCGACGACGAGGCGAAAAAGGCAGGGCTTCCAGGCATTATCGCCCACGGCATGTGGACGATGGGGAACTTGGCCAAGCTGTTTACGCCGTATTACGAAGAAGGGTTCGTACAGGACTATTTTGTCCGCTTTCAATCGATGGTGTTTTTAAATGATATCATCACCTTAAAGGCAACGGTGAAGGAAAAAGGCGACAAGACGATTCGGTTTGACGTCGCGGCCGTCAATCAGCATGGCAAAGAAGTCGTCAAAGGTGAAGCGGTCTTTGCGCTTTACGAGTGAAAAAGACGGGCGGCCCCAAAGCTGAAGCCGTAAGCGGGGCGAGGGGCCAGCCCGTTTGCGGGGATGTGTTCACAACGAACAAGGGGGAATGACGATGAAACGGGATGCCGTCATTGTGTCGGCCGTACGGACGGCCATTGCCCGCCAAGGAGGCGCTTTGGCGACGTTGCCGGCGCATATTTACGGTGCGGAAGTGATCAAAGAAGCGATGCGGCGGGCGAACATCGGCCCGGAGCACGTTGATGATGTCATCATGGGCAACGTCCTAAGCGGCGGCGGCAACATCGCCCGGCTGACGGCGCTGCAAACCGGCTTATCTCTAGAGTTGACAGGTTTGACCGTTGACCGCCAATGCGGTTCGGGCATTAACGCTGTGGCGTTGGCGGCGCAGGCCATTTGGGCCGGCGACGGGGACGTCTATATCGCCGGCGGTGTGGAAAGCATGAGCCGCGCACCGTATTTGATGGACCGCCCGGAAAAACCGTACAGCTCAACACTACCAAGCTTCCGCAAGTCGCAGCTGTCGCCAAAAGAGATTGGCGACCCGCCGATGGGCATTACGGCGGAGAATTTGGCGAAAAAGTACGGCATCAGCCGTGAAGAACAAGACGCGTTTGCCTTGCGCAGCCAACAGCGCATGGCGCGCGCCATGCAGGAAGGGCGGTTTGACGAACAAATCGTGCCGATCACCGTTCCGGTGAAAAAAGGCGAGCCGTTCGTCTTCGATACGGATGAACATCCGCGCCCGAACACGACGATGGAAGCGCTGTCGAAGCTGCCGCCGGCATTTTTGGAAGGCGGAACGGTGACAGCCGGAAACAGCTCGGGACTGAACGATGCCGCCTCCGCGCTCGTCATCATGTCGCGGGAAAAAGCAGAGGAGCTTGGCGTAAAGCCGCTTGCCGTCATCCGCGCCCATGCGGTCGCCGGGGTCGACCCGAACATCATGGGCATCGGTCCGGTGCCGGCGACAAGAAAAGTGTTGGAAAAAGCGGGGTTGACGCTTGATGAGATGGACATCATCGAAATCAACGAAGCGTTTGCCGCGCAAGTGATCGCCTGCGACCGCGAGCTTGAAATGGATCCGGAAAAAGTGAACATAAACGGCGGCGCCATTGCCCACGGCCATCCGCTTGGCGCGACCGGGGCGATTTTGATCACAAAAGCGGTGTATGAATTGAAACGCCGCAGCGGGAAGTATGCGCTGATTACGGCGTGCATCGGCGGCGGCCAAGGGATTGCGACCATCATTGAGAGAGAATGATGCATTGGAGACCGTGGAGGATGAAAGAAAGATTAAGGGAAGTGGCCATAGAGTTGTTCGAACGCAAAGGATTCAAAGAAACGTCGGTGCAGGAAATCGTCGAAGCGATCGGGGCAACGAAGGGAGCCTTTTACTACTATTACAAAAGCAAAGAGGAGTTGCTATGTGATATTTGCGTTTCCTATCTGGACGATTTGCTTCGGCAGCAAGCTTGCATTGTCCAAGATCTTGAGAAAAGCTGCACGGAGAAATTGCGGGCCATCGTCCATATGATCATCTGCAATATCCGCACACGGAAGAAAAGCGCCCGCATTTTCTTCCGCGAAATGCGGCATTTGGCTGATGGCCACTTGGAGGAGATCCGCGCCAAGCGGCGGTTGTTTCGCAAGCGGTATGAACAGCTTATTCGGGACGGAATGGCGCGCGGCGAGTTCAAGGCGTCGCTTCATGCAGAAATGATTACGTTCGGCCTGCTCGGCATCACCAACTGGAGCTATTATTGGTTCCGGCCTGACGAAGGCATCTCTGAAGAAGAACTGACGGATATTTTCGTTGATTTCATTTTGCACGGCATAAAGGCGCCAAGAGCTGGAGAAAGCGGTCGAAATGAGGAGGAGCCAGGCAATTCGGGCGGTCAGACCGAATGAAAGATCGGCCGCTTTGATGGTCTGGCCAAATGGCACACAAAAAGGGGGATCGGGATGGAGCTATTCATCCAACAGCTGTTAAACGGGCTGACTGTTGGAAGCGTTTACAGCCTCGTGGCGTTAGGGTTGACGCTTGTTTACGGCATTTTGCACATTCCAAACTTCGCCCACGGCGCGTTATATATGATGGGGGGTTATGTTACATTGATGGCTATGACGAAGCTCGGGATGCCGTATGGGATCGCGATCGTCGCATCGATGGCGGCGGTCGGGCTGCTTGGCGTCTTGATGGAGCGGCTCGTGTTTTATCCGCTTCGCAATGCGCCGCCGCTCCATGATAAAATCGCGGCGATCGGCATCTTGCTCTTTTTGGAAGCGTTTGCCCAGTTTGTCTGGGGGGCGGACTATCAGACGATGCCGACCCCGTATGGCGATGTCGTCACGGTGTTCGGATTCACATTGACCATTCAACGCATCCTCATCATCGCATCCGCTGTCATCATCATGATCTTGCTTTACCTCTTCTTGAAAAAGACGTTCATTGGCGCTTCGATCATCGCGATGGCGCAAAACCGCGAAGGGGCGAATTTGGTCGGCATTAACACGAATAAAGTCGCCATGCTGACGTTTTTCCTCTCCGGCAGCCTGGCTGCGCTCGCCGCCTCGCTCGCTTCGCCGATCAACCTCGTGTTTCCCGGCATGGGCCATCTTGTCATCTTGAAAGCGTTTGTCATCATCATTCTCGGCGGCATGGGAAGCATTCCAGGCGCCATTGTCGGCGGCTATATTTTGGGATTCAGCGAAAGCTTGGGAGCGACGTATGTGTCGAACGACTACAAAGACATTATCGCTTTTGCCATCCTCGTCATCATTTTAACGGTCAAACCGAACGGACTGTTTGCCAAGGAGGGACGTTGATGGCCATTTTGGAAAAACGGCGCCTATGGCTTGCTGTTCTCGCGGCGTTGGCACTCGCCTTCCCACTGCTTGTGACCAACGGCTATTACTTGCACATGATGACGATCTCCTTTATTTGGATGATCGCCGTTTACGGGTTGAACTTATTTGCTGGCTATACTGGTTATTTGTCGCTTGCCCACGCCGGGTTTTTTGCGATTGGCGCGTATGCGCTTGGCATTTTGACGGTGAAAGCCGGCGTGCCGTTTTGGTTGGCTTTCGTGCTTGCTTGTTTGTTCACCACGTTGCTTGGGGCCGTCATCGGGCTTGTTGCGCTGCGGACGAAAGAGCACTTTTTCGCCATTTATACGCTATGTGTCGGGTATATCATTTATTTAGTGATTGATAAATGGGACAGCTTGACCGGCGGAGTGCGCGGGTTCATCGGCATCCCGGCGCCGGCTGACATCGGTCCGCTCTCGTTTCAAACGCCCGTCGCCCAATATTATTTGGTGTTATGCTTCTTGGTTGCGGTCATCTTCACCATGTACCGCCTTGTCTATTCGTTGACCGGACGGACGTACATCGCCATTCGCAACAGTGAGGAGCTCGCGTTGACGCTTGGCATCTCGACGATGAAAAACAAACTCGCCTCGTTTGTTCTCTCCGTCTTTTTTACATCGCTCGCCGGAGCGCTGTATGCGTCATTCATTCGCTTTCTCGGCCCGGATATCGCATACGTCACCGTCATGTTTGACTTTTTAACGTACTTGCTTGTCGGTGGGATTGGCACGCTTGCCGGTCCGGTCGTCGGGACGTTGCTGATTACGTTTCTGTCCCAACAATTGCAGTTTTTGCAAGATTACCGGATGTTGATTTTCGGTCCGGTGCTGACGTTGCTCATCATCTTTTACCCTCATGGCATTGCCGGGGGGGTCATCCGTTTGAAAGCAAAGCGTGAAGAAGCGCGCCGTCTCGATCCAGAAGCGAACCGAGTTGCTGCGGAACTGGCCGTCTCGAGCCAAGGACGAGGCGAGCGGCACGCAGAGGAGGGATAACGATGCTTTTGCACGTTGAACGGTTGACGAAGCGGTTTGGCGGGCTTCTGGCGGTCAACGATGTCACCTTTTCCGTCGAGCAAGGGAAGATCAACGCCATCATCGGCCCAAACGGAGCCGGCAAATCGACGTTTTTCAATTTAATCAGCGGCTTGCACCGGCCGACGTCAGGGACGATTACGTTCAAAGGGCGCGATATTACCCGCCTGCCGGCAAACGAACGGGCGAAGCTCGGCATCGCCCGCACGTTTCAAACGACTCACTTGTTTGAACAGGCGACGGTGATTGACAACGTCATCATCGGCCATCGTCTCCGCACATCATCCAACTTATTTGATGCCATTTTGCGCACGAAACGGCACCGCCGCGAGGAACAGGCATGCAAAGAAAAGGCGATGGAAGTGCTTGACTTTGTCGGTCTAACCCATGTGGCGGATCGGCTCGTTGCTAACCTGTCGCAGGAGCAGAAGAAGCGGGTGGCGTTTGCGCTCGCCTTGGCGACCGATCCGGAACTCGTCCTGCTTGACGAGCCGGCTGCCGGCGTCAACCCGGACGAAACGGAAGGGTTGGAAGAGCTGATTGTCAAAATGGTCAAGGGCGGCCTGACAGTTTGTCTCATTGAACATAAAATGTCGATGATTATGAAAATCGCTGACCGCATTATGGTGTTGAACTATGGAGAGAAAATTGCAGAAGGAACGCCGGAGGAAGTGAAAAACAACGAGGCGGTCATTCAAGCGTACTTAGGAGGGAGCGCCATTGCTTGAAGTTGCGAACGTATCGGTCCGCTATGGGAGTTTTGCCGCCATTCGCGATGTGACGTTTTCCGTCAAGCGAGGAGAGATTGCGGTTTTGCTCGGTGCCAATGGAGCAGGAAAAAGTACATTGTTCCGCACGATCAGCGGACTGCACAAACCTGTGCAAGGGGAAATCCGCCTCAACGGTGAGCGCATCGACTCACTTCCGCCTGATCGCATCGTCGGGCGCGGCGTCGTGCAATGCGCGGAAGGGCGCAAACTGTTTCCGCGCATGAGCGTATACGAAAATTTGCTGATGGGCGCTTACGTTCATCGAAAGGATAAAGATGGCATCCGCCGATCGTTGGAACACGTATATGAATTATTTCCCATCCTGCGGGAAAAGCGCAATGAGCCGGCCGGATCGCTAAGCGGCGGCCAGCAGCAAATGCTCGCCATCGGCCGCGCCTTAATGTCGCGTCCCGCGGTGCTCTTGCTTGATGAACCGTCGGTTGGACTCGCTCCGCTCATTGTCGAGCAAATGTTTGCCACGATTAAACAAATCAATCAAGAGGGGACGACGATTTTGCTCGCCGAACAAAACGCCCATGCGGCGTTGTCCATCGCTCATCACGGCTATGTGTTTGAAAATGGAACGATCGTTGCTTCAGGAACAGCGGAGGAACTGCTCGCCAACGACGATGTCCGCAAGGCGTACATTGGCGGATAATCGACTCCATCTTCTTCAGCAACGAAAGCAAGGAGAAGAGATGGCACTGAAAGGAGGTGAATAACGGGCGCGCTGAATATTATCTAAATATTCTAAATAATAAATCATCAATAGGGGGAGTAGTAATGAAAAAAAGAAAATGGTCCATCTTGGCGATGATGGCAGCGATCATGATGTTGATGCTGGCTGCCTGCAACAGCTCAACAACTAACAACAACGCAAGCACCGGAAACAACAATAATGGAGGCGGAGGCGGCGGTGAAACGGGCACAGTCAACATCGGATACAGCGGTCCGTTAAGCGGTCCGGCCGCCTATTACGGGGAGCGGACGTTAAACGGCGTAAAAATGGCGGCGGAAGAAATCAATAACAGCGGTGGATTTGAAGTGAACGGCAAAACATACAAGCTCAATATCGTGTCATTGGATGACAAATATTTGCCGAACGAAACAGCGGCGAACGCCAAACGTCTCGTTCAGGAGCATCAGACGCCTATTATTTTTACTCCACACAGCGGCGGTGTGATGGCGCTGCAAGTGTTCAATCAAACGGACAATTTCATCATCGCGGCATACACAAGCGAACCGAAAATTACGCAGACCGGCAACAAGCTGACCGTGCGCATTCCGCCGCGCTATGACGGCTACATCCCGACCTTTACTGATTATGCCATGAAGCGTTTCGGCAAGAAACTGGCCGCTCTGCCGACGGCGACGCAATACGGGAAAGACTGGACGGAAAAATTGTTGCCGTACTGGGAAAAGCAAGGCGGGGAAGTCGTCTACAAATCGTCGATTGATTTTACGAAAGACACTGACTTCTTTACCATCGTGACGAACGCATTGAAAGAAAAACCGGACGTGCTGTTTATCGGCGGACCGTCGGAACCGACGGCGAAAGTGGCGAAACAAGCGCGTGAACTTGGCTTTAAAGGCGGTTTTATCATTATGGATCAGGCGAAGCTCGATGAAATGCAACGGACGATCGGTTCTTATGAGATACTGGAAGGCTCAATCGGCGTCATGCCGCTTATTCACTCCGACCAACCAGGGGCTCCGGAGTTTGCGGAAAAATATCGGACGAAATTCAATGCCGAGGCGAGTTCGGAATCCGGGTATAACTACTTGGCTCTTTACGCGTTTGTTGAGGCTATGAAAGCCGCTGGGACGGTTGATGATCCGATGGCCATCCGCGAGCATTTGAACGAAGGGCTGAAAAACATTCCGAAAGAAAAGCAAGTATACGTCGTTCCAAGCGTCGGCGATGATGGCGGCTTTGAATCAGAAATCGTTGTGGCCGCGGTGGAAAATGGAAAAGTTGTGCCCATTGAGTTAATAAAACAATAATACACCATGCAGATTGACAAGCAGAGGAATCCGATCATCGGGCTTTCAATGGGACTGCTCTTTGCATGAGCCCTGAAACGCGCATCCCGTAGATGGAGCGGCATAGGGATAAGCCATACAGAGGCTGTCTGAAAAGGTCATCACGCGACTTTTCCAGACAGCCTTTTCCATTTCCACATTATGACGTTTTTTGATTCATTATAGGTACTGTGGGTACGCCCCTTAGGGTGTCTTTGACCGGGCAGACACGTTCAACGTGTTCAATCAAGGCTTGGACGTTTTTTGGATCGGAAGGAGAGTCAATATCAATATGGTAGCGAATTTCTAAGAATCCAGGCCGAACGTCCGCTTTCTCCATAAAGCCATCGGGATCTAAATCCCCTTCTACGTGTACTTGGACTCCTTTCAGTTCGACCCCGTGATGGCTGGCAAACAGAGAGACCAGTACATTGATGCAACCGCCCAGTGCAGCTAGGACCAGCTCTACGGGATTCGGTCCCTGATCAGTGCCTCCCAAGGCTGGGGGTTCGTCAATGATGACTTGCTTGCCGTTAATGTCAGCCACTGAGCGTACTCCTTCGCCAGACCATTTGACATCAGAGGAAAAGGTGAGTTTAGGCATGAAAAAACCTCCTGACAAATAGGAATAGTGGATAAATTAAGAATAATACATAAATACCTATTTGACAAGTAAGAATTAAAGAAAATGGAGGTGACAGAAAGAAGAATGAATACAGTGTTGATCGGATTGTCGCTCGGTGCAACCACTTTCGGTTGGGTTCTCTCTTAATACTCATCTAATAAAACTATGTTCTAAATAATCAACAAAACAAATAGAAAAATTTCCAATCGTGCGATAAAATAAAGTTATTCCGCCACCTAGCGAATACAATCAAACAAGGGGAGAGACCGGCGATGCGCGAGATGGCCCTCGGCCTTGCCGCCTCATTCTTCTTTGCTGTTACATTCATATTGAACCGCTCAATGGAGCTGGCGGGTGGAAGCTGGGCGTGGAGTTCGTCGCTTCGTTTTTTCTTTATGGTTCCGCTGTTGTTTGCCATTCTTTTGGCACGCCGCAACCTCGGTCCGGTTTGGCATGACATGAAATGCCATCCGTGGACATGGATCACCTGGGGGACGGTCGGGTTCGGCTTGTTTTACGCGCCGCTCACCTACGCGGCTGCCTACGGGCCGGGGTGGCTTGTGGCTGGGACATGGCAGTGCACGATTGTGGCTGGCGTTCTGCTTAGCCCGCTGTTTACGAAAATCATTGAAACGCAAAACGGAACGATGTCCGTGCGCCGTCCGATTGAAAAGCGGGCGCTCTTCATTTCGCTTTTGATTTTGTTCGGCGTCGTTCTGATCCAGTTCCAGCAAGCAGGCCATCTCGCATGGAATGAAATCGTGTTGGGGGTCTTTCCTGTACTGATTGCCGCGTTTGCGTATCCGCTTGGCAATCGGAAAATGATCGAACATTGCGCCGGGCGCCTTGATGCGTTTCAACGCGTATGGGGGATGACGATGGCCAGTCTGCCGTTTTGGCTGATTGTCGCGTTGATGGGCTGGCTGACATCAGGGGTGCCGTCGGCGGGGCAAACGATGCAGTCGTTCATCGTGGCCATGAGTTCCGGGGTCATTGCGACGACGTTGTTTTTTATCGCGACCGATCGGGCAAAAGGGAACGAACGGAAACTGGCCGCTGTGGAAGCGACGCAGTCCGCGGAAGTCATGTTTGCCGTCATCGGCGAAGCGCTGTTCTTGTCCGCTCCGCTTCCAAACGGATGGGCGTTCGTTGGTTTGGCCGTCATCATCATCGGGATTTGCTGGCATAGTTTCGAATCGACAAGGACGGTCAAACACCCGTCGCTGCCGATTTCAACAGCTCGGCGTCTCAAGCGCATAGGGGGAGAACGATGAGAATCATCGTGTGCATCCTGCTTGCCTGCCAGACGTTCGTCATCTACTATTGGATCAGCGATTGGCGTCAGCTTGTCACCCCGGTGGGTCTTTGCATGTGGGTGGGCGGAATCGCAGTCGGCCTTGCTGTTCTTCGGGCGGGGCGGGGCCTATCGCCAAGATGGCGAGGGGCGCTGAAGATCACGACGGCGGGAGTCATCTTGCTTGCTGTGATGTCGCTGGTCATTGAATGGGCTGTTCGTTCGATGCCGTAATCAAAATGGATATGGAAAGCCCGTACGGTTGATCAAGGCTTTCCTTGCGGGCCTACGAGGAATGCGCCTTTCGAATGAAGCGAGCCCCCTGCCTGAGGCGCAAGGGGGCTGCTAACGGCCTTGATGGGCGGAATTGAACAGCTCCGGCGCTAAGCGGCGGCCAACCGCATACATGATCGGTGCGCCGATCGCCATGACAACAAACTCGCCAATGGCCGTCGTCAGCCATGTGAGCCAAAACGGAAAGCCGAGCGCGAGCTTTAGTTCAAAGGCGATGATGGCCATGGTCACGGTAAACGACAACGTATTGATCGCCATACGCGCCCAAATGTTCTCGACATAACGCATGGAAACAATCGTGATGAGAAGCGCCAGCACCGACTGGCCGACGCCGAATACAAGATCATACGCGACAATCGGCGAGAAAAACAAATTGGCCAAAAAGACGCCGAGCACGATGCCCACGGCGTATGTTCGGCGGAATACGACTAGGTGGTTTAACATTTCTGAGACGCGAAACTGAATGTTCGTAAAGCCAAACGGCTGGATGAACGCCGTCACGGCGATATACACGGCGGCGATCAAACCGTTTGTCGCCATCGTTCGAACGTTCATGGTATTCTCTCCTCTCGTGCATGATGATATGATTGTAGCATGACACTCTCGTGAACGAAAGGAGCGGGATCCATGGCTGCAAAGAAACAAGCAGCAGACCGATACGGTTCCGTCTGGGAGGTCGCAATTACGGCGCTTCGCCTCGGCTTGACGTCATTTGGCGGACCGGTGGCCCATCTTGGCTATTTTTACGAAGAATACGTCAAACGAAAGAAATGGATTGACGAGAAAACGTATGCCGATTTGGTCGCTTTATGCCAATTTCTCCCTGGTCCGGCAAGCAGCCAGGTCGGCATCGGCATCGGACTGATGCGCGCCGGCGTCTGGGGGGCGCTGGCGGCTTGGCTTGGGTTTACATTGCCGTCGGCGGTTGCGCTTAGTTTGGTTGCCGTCTGGCTGCAACATGCTTCTTTGGGAGAGGCGGGCTGGATGCACGGCTTGCTGTTGGCGGCTGTCGCGGTCGTCGCTCAGGCGGTATGGGAGATGGCGCGCAAATTCGCTGCCGGCCGCCTTGAGGCAACGCTTGCGGTCGCAGCGGCGATCGCCGTGCTTCTCATGCCGGGGGCATGGAGCCAAGTGACGGTGATTGTCATCGCAGGGGCCATCGGCGCGATCGGACGGCGAAAAACACTCGAACCGTCTTTGGTGGGCATCCCTCCTTTTATTCGTCGTTCCACCGGTTTGACGTTGCTTTCCTTGTTTGCCGTGTTGCTTGTTGCGCTGCCGCTTGTTCGCGCTTGGGTTTCTTCACCACTTTGGGCGCTGTTTGACAGCTTTTACCGCGCCGGGGCACTCGTGTTTGGCGGCGGGCATGTCGTGCTGCCGCTTTTGGAAGCGGAAGTGGTGCCGCAAGGGTGGGTCACCGCCGATCAATTTTTAGCCGGCTACAGCGCTGCCCAAGCCGTTCCGGGGCCGCTGTTTACGTTTGCCGCGTATATTGGAATGGCGGCGTTGGGCTGGAAGGGAGCGCTAGTGGCTACCACAGCCATTTTTCTTCCATCCTTTTTGCTCGTTCTTGGCGCGTTTCCGTTTTGGCACTGGCTTCGCCATCAGCCGCGCTTCCAAGCGGCGCTTGCCGGCATGAACGCCGCTGTCGTCGGGATTTTGCTCGCGGCTCTGTACGATCCGATTTGGACGCAAGCGGTGAAAGGACCGGTTGATCTAGCATTTGTCCTCGGCGCTTTTCTTCTCCTTGCCATTTGGAAGTGGCCGGCGTGGGCGGTTGTTCTTGTTTCGTTTGTCGGCGGAGGGCTGCGCGCTTGGCTCGGCTGATCGCGCCAAACACCATTCGTTACCGTCCAATGGACAACGGCGCTTTCTGCTTTGCCCCTGCAATGGACGGCAAATGCAAATAGACGTACAGTTCGATCAGCAGCAGCGCCAGCCAAGAGAAACGCTATGAGAAAATGGATGGTCACAATAGCAGGAGGGAGGTCAAACCAGACAACAAGGGGCCGAGTGCGATCTGCGCCGCAAGCTGGCTTTTTTTTCGCAAATGAACTACAGGACCGGCCAAGTTGGTTTAGTTTTCCGTGATCCGCTCATACTAACAACAGCATGATCGACTTGAAAGGAAGCGGATCAAAGTGAAACAGGCATGGCGCATTTATATGAGCGATTTGAAACATCTCACGACCAACTGGGCCGCATCCATATTGGCTCTCGGTCTGATCGTTCTTCCATCGCTTTACGCTTGGATCAATGTAGAGGCTTCGATTGACCCTTATGCCCATACAGAGGATTTACCGGTCGGCGTCGTGAACGAAGACCGAGGGGCGGAGTTGACCGGTCACCGGTTTCGCGCCGGCGATGAGATCGTCAAGACCTTAAAAAACAACCACCAGTTGGGATGGCGATTTGTCACGCGGAAAAAAGGAATGGAAGGCGTTCGGAGGGGAGACTACTTTGCGACGATCGTCATTCCGGCTGATTTCTCGGCTAAATTAGCCACTGTAGTGCAGAAACGTCCGAAAAGGGCGGTTATTTACTATTATGAAAACGACAAACGGAACGCCATCGCTCCCAAAATCACGGAGCGCGGAGCAAGTACATTGTCAGCGCGAGTCAGCGATGAGTTTGTGAGGGTGGTCAATACCGCATTGTTTTCCTTGTTCCACCAAGCGGGAGTGACGCTCGAACAGCAGCTTCCCACCATTCGCCGCGTTGAAGCGTTTGTGTTTCGTTTGGAAAACGAATTGCCAACGATTCAACGACAATTGAAAGCCCTAGATCGCGATGTGGGAGAGGCAAGATCACTAGTTCGTACAGGCCGCGAGCTTCTGCCGGCTGCCAGAGCAACGGTGCGGCGCGGTTTAGAATGGACAGGCCGCGTTGAGAAGTTGTTCATGCAAGTCAATGCTTCATCGCACTTATGGGAAAAGCCGGTGGAAATGGTGGTTCATGTACTCTATTCCGTTGCGGAGCAGATGCCACAGTCCCTCGATACACCGGAAAAGCAAGCGCGTTGGGCGACTCTCATCCAACAGGCTGCAACAGACGCGAGCCCATTGGTTCAGCAATTGCGCCGAACGTTGAGAACATGGGAGGGGACGATTGATTCCTCTTCGCTTCAACCTGTGCAGCGCACCATCAGCCGTATCGAGCAGACGCTAGCGTCTATTCAAGAAACAGCGGCGCTAGTGAAACAACATCCAACAGGCGTCGAAGGGAAGATCACTCACCTGCGTGAACAAATGGCCTTATTGGACGCACAGGCGCAGCAACTTGATCAAGCATATCGCCAACGGCTGCTGCCTATGCTGCGGGCAAAATGGAATCAAACAGGGGAACAGGTGCGACAAGCGAAACAAACGCTTCTTCGCATGGATCAAGCGTTAAATGAGGCAGAGCAATGGTTGTCAAACACAGATCGTGATTTAGCGGCCGCGCAACAAGCGCTAAAGACCGCACAGGCTCAATATCCATTTCTCTCCCGCCAGGTCCGCGAGCTGGCCGCCTTCCTATCGAAAATCAAAAGAGAAACCAACATCGACGAACTGATTCGCTTGTTGAAACAAGATCCACAGGCGAAAGGCGCCTTTTTGGCCCACCCGATTGACGTCAAAACGTTCCGCCTTTTCCCGCTGCCGAACTATGGTTCAGGCATGAATCCATTTTACACGGTGCTGGCCATATGGGTAGGATGTTTGTTGCTTGTTTCCGTCTTGTCGACCGATCCTTCTTCGTTTTCGGAAGCGAATGAGCGGGAAAGATATGCCGGACGGTTGTTGACCTTTTGGACGCTGAATGCTTTGCAGGCGATGGTCGTGACGGCTGGAGCGGCTTTCATCTTGCCGAATATTTTCGTCCGTGAGCCGGGATGGTTCATGACGTTCGGCCTTTTGTGCAGCTTTGTCTTTATGGCGGTGGTTTTTTCGCTTGTTTCCTTGTTCGGCAATGTGGGAAAAGCGATGGCGATTGTGTTGCTCGTCTTGCAAATTGCCGGAGCGGGAGGCACGTATCCGATTGAGCTGATTCCTCCGTTCTTTCAGCAATTAAACCCTTGGCTGCCGTTTACCTACGCCATTGATGTCATGCGCGAGGCAGTCGGCGGGATCGTATGGGAAAATGTTGAGCATGATGTCAAGCGGCTTCTCTTGTTTGCCGTTTCCGCCCTTTTGGCCGGGCTTGTGTTGAAAGGCCCGTTAAGCCCATGGATGCGCGTGCTGAAAGAGAAAGCCGCCCTAAGCGGGTTGTTTCATTGAAACATTTGCTCTATTTTCTTTTGGAAGCATCTGCTACAATAAGGACGAGAGCGTTGCTTCCTGTTCAATGGCCCCGTAGGATGCATGCTTCTCGTTTTGCGAGATGAGAGAACGAATGGCGGGGAAAAGGGGAGAGAATTGTGTCGATCCGTCGACTGCTTGGTGTTGCATTCCTTTTTTTGGCGATTTCGATGTTTATCGAGCAAATGTGGTGGATCGGGGGAATTTGTTTCTTGATTGGAATTGGAATGACTGCGAAGAGTCCAATCGATCGAAAGTGGAGGAAAAAGAAGCATATATGGTAAACATCGAGAGTGATATGAATCAAACAAGGGTCAGACAGCATGATGTGCAGTTGATGAAAAAAGCAGAACAGTTTATCACGATAAGCTATCGGGAGCTTGGAAAAAGTGAGCAAGAAATGAAGCGGCGGTTGAACGAAATCCGTTGGGAAGTGGAACAAACCGGCACATACAGCCATACGTACGAAGAGTTAAGCTATGGGGCTAAGATGGCTTGGCGTCATAGCAACCGTTGCATCGGCCGCTTGTTTTGGCAATCGCTCTATGTCATTGATGCGAGAGAGGCGGTTACCGTAGACGAGGTTTTTTCTTATCTATTCCATCATATTGAGTTTGCGACCAATGGCGGGAAAATCCGGCCGACGATCACGATCTTCCGTCCAAATGGGGAAGTGCGCATTTGGAATCATCAACTGATTCGTTATGCCGGTTATGAAACCGAAGAAGGGATCATCGGCGACTCATCCTCCCTCACTTTCACCCGCGCCTGTGAACAGCTTGGGTGGAAGGGGGAAAAAACGCCTTTTGACGTGTTGCCCTTGGTGATCCAGGTAGGCAGCCAGAAGCCTGTTTGGACACCGGTTCCGAAAGAATTGGTGCTTGAGGTGCCAATTGAACATCCGGAGTTTCCGTGGTTTCGCGATCTGCAGTTAAAATGGTACGCGGTCCCGATTATTTCAGATATGTGTCTAGAAATTGGCGGCATTCGCTATATGGCAGCACCGTTTAACGGGTGGTACATGGGTACGGAGATTGGAGCCCGCAATTTTGCCGATGATTATCGCTACAACATGCTTCCGAAAGTGGCCTCTTGCATGGGGCTTGACACCAACTCCAACGCATCATTATGGAAAGACAAGGCGTTGGTCGAATTGAATATCGCTGTTTTGTATTCCTACAAAAAGGCGGGCGTCAGCATCGTTGACCATCATACCGCCGCGCGCCAATTTCAGTTGTTTGAACAGCAAGAGAAAGCAGCCGGCCGCCATGTCACCGGCGATTGGACATGGCTGATTCCGCCTCTTTCTCCGGCGACAACGCACATTTTTCACCGAACGTATGACAACACGACCATGTTGCCCAACTTTTTCTATCAGGACCGTCCATACGAACAACAAAGGGGAGAGGAACAATGACCGTCATCATCCGCATGCGCGATGTGTCATGGGCAAGGGGAGGGCGCATGATTTTGCGTGATATCAACTGGGAGGTGAAAGAAGGCGAGCAATGGGCGATTCTTGGCCTAAACGGCTCCGGGAAAACATCGCTTCTCAATATCGTCACCGGCTATCAGTACCCGACGCGCGGGGATGTTGAAGTATTGGGCTATCGGTTTGGACAGGCGAGTCTGCCGGAGTTGCGACGTCATATTGGGTTTGTGAGCAGCTCGCTCCTTGATCAATTTCACGACACGCTGCAAACCGAGACGGTTGAAGATGTCATCCTCAGCGGCAAGTTTGCGACGATTGGCCTGTATGATGCTGTTACCGACGATGACTGGGCTAGGGCGGAATCGTTCATCGAATCGTTCCGCCTCGAAGCCATCAAAGGAAAACGGTATGCGACGCTGTCACAAGGGGAAAAGCGAAAAACGTTGATCGCCCGGGCGCTGATGACGAATCCGAAGCTGCTGATCTTGGACGAGCCGACTGTCGGCCTTGACTTATTGGCCCGCGAAGAAATTTTAGCATTGATCGGACAGATCGTCACTCAGCCGTGCCATCTCTTATACGTCACCCATTATATCGAAGAAATCGTCGACTCCATTACCCATGTCTTGCTTTTGCAAGACGGGCGCATCCTTGCGGCTGGCCAAAAAGAGGAAGTGTTAACCGACGAGCGGCTTTCAGAAGCGTTTCGCCTTCCGATCCGCGTTCATTGGGAAGACGGCCGGCCATGGGTGTCCGTCCATCGGTAGGGCGGCCGTTGGCAGCCGTTCCTAGGCCGACTGCCTCAACATACCGTGCACCCAAGAAGGTCAACCGCTATTTTTTGATAGACCGCATTGGTCCAGCCGAACCCTTTTTGCGAAGGGTAGCGGCCGATGGTGTGGATGCTCATGTCGACCACATTATATTTTTCGTACATGTTGCCAGTTTCCTGACGATGTTGCGGGCGAGTTCGTGCAGCCTTGAAATGTTCAGTCCCAATATAATGAAATAGCTGTCCCAGTAAAAGAGCTGCTGGTACACCCCGCCGGGAACGACGTATGGAAACGGAAGGGAAAACAGTTCTCCTTTGGAGTAAGGCGAGCTTGTTTTGACCAATTGTTCCCACCGTTGGTGAATGGAAGAAAACACATGCTCTACGGCTGGATCCGGGCAAATGACCGTGATGTCCGGAAGCTCAATCGGCAACGGCTGTCCCTCCATGGGAATGGTCTATATGGCTATGTATATGGCCAAAACGACCCGGTCATGCCGCCAATCGAGTGCACGGCGATGGCAGAGGAAGAAAACGGAAGCCGAGCAACAAGGGCCACCGAACAAGGACGCCCTTGTTGCCACTTTTTCAAAACGCGCGGTCAACCGGCGGAAAATCAATATCATCCGCCGTTTGGCGGCTGTCAGCTGGCGTGACTTCCATGACCGGCGGCCGACCGTTTTCAAAACCGCGGGCGATGTCGCGAATCGGGCTCATTTCATCGGGAACGCCAATTCCCGGGGTATAGCGCGGCAGGCTGGAAGTGGCGCCGCGTTCTTCCCAAGGCTCTCTCATGAATCAACACCTCCATATTCTCAGTATGGCCATTGATGGAGGCCGTATAAATGGAAATCAAATCCTTTCCCGCCAATTTCTTTTGTGGAGCCCTGTCATCTGTTGTAGGCATACTATGGATGACAATATGGGCAACAGGAGGGAAGGAACTCAATGCAGTTCGGGAAAGATGCGATCGAAGCGATTTGGCGCCGCCAGTGCGGAGCGTGGGAGCGGAGCGATGCGGCATATGTCCAATCATTTTTGGTGGAATGTTTACAACATGACCTTGATCCGCAAGACGGGCTCAATTGGATCATTGAGCACCGCACCCAGCTTTCTGACGCCGATGCAGTGGTGGACGCGGCACTCCGTTGGGTGAATGAACATACGTCCACTGGCTCCCCGGTGTCAGGAATCGGAGCGGAACAACAAGAGTGAGGCGGCGAACAGGAAAGGGCGGAACGAAGGATGGTATGGGTCATCAAAACAAAACACGAAAATGACCAAGGGGAGACGGTGGGGCTGGAGCTTGAGAGCGAAGATGGCTGGCTTGACGCCAACGTCCGCTGGGACGGATGCATGGAAATTCACTTGTACTTGGTGACGGAGGAAGGCCGCGAACTGAGCGATACGCTCCATACGTGCGATTTGCAGGGGCTGATCGAGCGGTTGCAGTCATTGGATTCCGTGTGTCGATCGTTCTTTTTCCAAATTTCAGGACAGGGGAGCTGATGAAGGCCGAACCGCCGGCAGCGCCGCTGACCTCATCGATGAATGAACGGGGCTGACCCAAAAGTCCGCCAAAAAGCGGACTTTTGGAGTCAGCCCTCTCTGGTTTTTGTATATTTTACCAAACGGAACAAAATTCCGACTCTGTTC
>NZ_PIJF01000032.1:0-35352 GCF_002809985.1 Geobacillus sp. WSUCF-018B | reverse complement strand
TTCCTCTCGATTGGAAATCCGGGATGGCCGCTGCTTTGTTTGAGTATGCCCAAATTTATGGAAGGCGTATGTATAATTTTGGATAATCAACACTCGTGGTTGAAAGCACTGTTTAATCTCGGAATGAAAGGCAACCTCCTGCCAAAGCACGCGAATCGCCGGCAAATACGTTTTCACAAAGGTGTAGCGGTTGGCGAGCACCGCGCGGACATCCAACGACACATCGTGGATGACCACTTTTTTCCAAACCGCTTGGAGACACGCTCGACTTGAATACATGGATTGGCGGTCATTGCTTTTCTCCCCTTTGCATAGTAGTGAGTAATCACTCACAAAATACATTTTTTAAGCTGCCGACGGTTCGGCAGTCCACCTACTGTTCCATCAATTGGACGTCTCGCCAGCCGTAGCACCGCTCCCACAACGCTTTTCCGCCGATTTCCACCCTTTCCTCGGCCACTTTTTCACCGCCAAGCCGTTCGTAAAAACCACGGGACGGGTTGTCGGTAAGCACCCAGACGGCCAGCGAATGAATGCCTTTTTGCGTCAAATCGCCGACGAGCGCTTGCACGAGCTGCCGGCCGAGCCCTTTTCCTTGCGCTTCCTTAAGCAAATAAATCGCGTACAGCTCCCCGTCATATTGTGCCGCTGAACCATCGCTCGCCCGGTTTCGGCCGCCCGAGACAAATCCGACGACGTGCCCGTTTTCCTCGGCGACAAACACGGAATGATCCGATTGGCGGAGCACCTTCTCCCATAACGTTTGCTTTTCTTCCACTGTCAACGTCTCCAAGTACGCGTCTGGCACGATGCCGCCATACGTCGTCTTCCAACTTTCGACGTGGACGGAGGCGATGGCCGGTGCGTCGGCCCATGTGGCTTTACGGATCATCCGTTTTCCCCCTTTGCCCTAGTTCAGCAGAAGTTTCCAAAATAAAGAAAGGCAAGGCGGTGCCGTTCCCGCCCGCCTTTTTTCTTCTTTTTACAAAGCTTTGTCATCGACGCTGTCCAGCCATCGCTCGATATGGCCGACGACCGAAGCGACCGTTCCATCGGCAAACGGCGACTTTAGGTTGGCGCTTTTGACGAGCTCGGTGAACGGCCGGGTGCCGCCCAATCGGCAAAGCGCCACATAGTCGCGCCAGGCTGATTCCCGGTCTTCCTGCGCCCGCTTCCAAAACTGGAACGCGCACACTTGCGCCAATGTATAATCAATGTAATAAAACGGGTCGGTGTAAATGTGCCCTTGCCGCTGCCAAAATCCGCCGCGCTCAAGGTAGTCATGGCCGGCGTAGTCTCTTGTCGGCAAATACGCTTTTTCGATGCTGCGCCAGACACTCTTCCGCTCCGCTGGCGTCATATCCGGGTTCTCGTAGACCGCGTGCTGAAATTCATCGACCGCCACGCCGTACGGCAAAAACAAGAGCGCGTCGCTCAAATGGGCGAACCGGTATTTGTCGGCGTCGTCGGCGAAAAACAGCTCCATCCACGGCCAGGTGAAAAACTCCATGCTCATCGAATGGATTTCACACGCCTCAAGCGTCGGCCAGTTGTATTCCGGAATGTCGTAATGACGGCTTTCATACACTTGGAACGCATGTCCGGCTTCATGGGTCAATACGTCAATGTCGCCGGATGTGCCGGTAAAGTTCGAGAAAATAAACGGCGCCTTGTAATCATCGATATACGTGCAATAGCCGCCGCCCGCCTTCCCTTTTTTGGCGACGAGGTCCATCAATTCGTGTTCGACCATATAGCGGAAAAACTCGCCGGTTTCCGGCGACAGCTCTTCATACATGCGCCGGCCGTTTTCGACAATCCAGCTGGCATCGCCTTTTGGCGCCGGGTTGCCGGTTGGAAACATAAACGGTTCGTCGTAATAGTAGAGCTTCTCGACCTTGATGCGCTGCCGCTGGCGCTCGCGCAGCTTGGACGCGAGCGGGACGATGTGCGTTTTTACCTGCTGGCGATAGCCTGCAACCATGTCGGCATTGTAATCGGTCCGTCCTAAACGGGCATAGCCGAGCTCAACAAAGTTTTTGAACCCAAGCTTCCGGGCGATCGCTGTGCGGACGTGGACGAGCTCATCATACAGCTCATCGAGCTCTTTTTCGTGGTCCGTGAAAAACGAAAACCGCGCTTCGCTCGCCCGTTGGCGCATCGTGCGGTCCGGCGACTCGACAAACGGCTGCAGCTGGGCGAGCGTCCGCTCCTCTCCTTCAAACATGATTTTCGCCGATGCAATGAGCTTCGTATATTCGCTGGCCAGCTTGTTTTCTTTTTGCAAGTCTTCGACAACCGCCGGCGCGTATGTTTTCAGTTGCGTTTCCGCCAACGCAAACAGCTGTTTTCCCCACACTTGTTCCAATTCAGCGCGGAACGGCGAGGAAACAAGCGCGCGGTAATAATCGTTGACGAGCCCCTTGACGACCGGCTCGGTTTCGTCGAAAAAGTCCTGTTCTTGTTTATAAAATTCATCGTTTGTATCAATCGTATGGCGGATGTGGCAAAGGTTCGCCATCGTGCTGTAGCGGCGGCGCAGTGCATTGATCCGCTTCATCGCCTCGTGCTGCAAGGCGGCGCTCCCGGCACGGCGGAACGAATCAAGCGCTTCTTGAAACGATGCTTGCAATTGAGCGATGTCCGGCCGCTCGTAACGAAATTCGGAAAACTTCATGCTCTGTCCCTTCTTTCCTTTCATTTTTACATTTTTTCATCACTCAGCCGACCTACTGTTTATTCGCCATGAATCCTCAAAATCCTTCTCGATTTCCCATTCTCTGGGTTCATCACCACAAATTATACTAATCATTTCACTCATATTTCGCAACCTTTGCATAATATATAAAAAACCACCCATATATGCGCATAAAAAGGCTCTTCACCAAAATTTTGCGCTTTCTCTTTTCCATCGGTCCATCAGGCGCGTTGGAAATCTTTATCTGAGAGAGCGTGCAAACGTTCCGAAAGAATGTGCAAAATCTGGAACAATTGGAGGCTTGGATTCATCGTTATTCGTTTTGTCCTTGTTCAGTTGTGCGAGCCATCGCAAAATCACTCGTCAAACGAACAGACGAAATCATATCATGCATTTTATCGTCTTATTCGAATGGGAAAATGGAGGAAACGAATAACAAGATTAAGCGGATCAAACGTCGGGGATACGGATACAGAAATATCCAACGTTTTGCATTTCGGGTTCGGTTAGAAACAGCTAACATACTTTAATGGCTAGTGCAAGTACATCTTTTAGTTTTTAGTGATGAACCATTCTCTGAACAAATTTCCATTTTATTTCCTCATAGAAAAAGAAGGCAACTATCATGATCTTGATCTTCGCAACCATTTCTATTTTTCAAAAACAAATCATATTCCCATTCGCGCCCTCTTCCCCCTAGAAATAGCGGCCATGGATTGGGAATCTCGTCCCATCTTCTGTATTTTCCAAAAACATATTGACGTTTTTTGTCGAATTGAGTAATATAATGTCGACAACGATATACCCCCTCTCCACTTCAATGGGATAGAGGTTGCGGTGAACAAAAGTAGCGCTGTCGAGGCTCGGAGCGGTCGATGATGCAGCGGGAAAGGGTTCACCGCCGAAGTTTGCGGCGCGCTCCGGCGGCGCAAGCTGGGCCTGCGGCCGAACAGGCGCAGGACTGCCATCGCCCTTGGGCGATGGAGCGCTATCGCCATTCAGTTGGATGCGAATCATGCACCCGCTGAAAAGGCGCGGGTGCTTTCTTTTTTTTGAAAGGAGCGTTTTGACCTTGGATCAGCAACGAAAACTTGGCATTTGGGTGTTAACCGCGCTTGTCGTGGGCAATATGGTTGGTTCCGGCATTTTCATGCTGCCGCGCTCGTTGGCGGAGGCGGCGAGCCCCATCGGCGTCATGTTCGCCTGGCTGCTGACCGGAGCCGGTGTCCTCATGACGGCGCTTGTGTTTGGCAACTTGGCAATCCGCAAGCCCGACTTAGGCGGCGGTCCGCAAATTTACGCGAAGGAGCTGTTTCCGAAAGGTTCGAACTTGTCGATTTTATCCGGCTTTATGTCATCATGGGGCTACTGGGTCGGCAACTTTGCCGGCAACGTCGCGATCATTACAACATTTGCAAGCTACTTGTCGACGTTTTTCCCGGTGCTGACAAGCGGCCAAACGGTGTTCACCGCCGGGTCGTTCACCTTGAAGCTTGGGAACTTGTTGACGTTTCTCGTCTGCACGGCGCTCCTTTGGGGGATGCATATCATCATTTTGCGCGGTGTAGAAGGCGCTGGCAAGCTGAATTTTGTCGCCACCGCGGCCAAAGTGCTTGGCTTTTTCCTATTTATCGTCATCGCCTTGTTTGCCTTTGACAAAGCGGTCATCGGCCCGCTTGATGCCCCTCGCTATGACGGGAACGGACAGCCGATCGGTTTGCTTGGACAAATCAACAACGCCGCTTTATCGACACTCTGGGCGTTTGTCGGCGTTGAATCGGCGATGGTGTTCGCTTCCCGCGCGCGCAAACAAGCGGACGTAAAACGGGCGACGATCGCCGGCCTGCTCATCGCCTTAGCCATTTACATCGGCATCAGCTTTTTGGTGATGGGCGTCTTGCCGCAACGCGAACTGATTCAATCGGAAAAACCGCTCGTGGACGCCATCAATGCCATCGTCGGACCGGCGGGCGGCTACGTGTTGGCTGGCCTTGGGCTGATCAGCTTGCTTGGCTCGACGCTCGGCTGGATCTTGTTGAGCGCCGAAGTGCCGTACCAGGCGGCGAAACAAGGGATGTTTTTGCCGGTTTTTTTGAAGGAAAACAGAAAAGGGGCACCGAGCTTCTCGCTCACATTGTCAAACGCGCTGGCGCAATTGTTCATTTTCTCGACCATTTCCAACTCGATGGCAACAGCGTTTGACTTCGTCATTTACATCGCCACGCTCGCTTATCTCGTTCCATATTTGATTGCTTCCGTCTTCCAGCTGAAGCTCACGCTCACGGGGGAAACGTATGCGGCAGGACGGGAGCGGCTCGCTGACGGCATCGTTGCGGCGCTGGCAACATTGTATTCCGTCTGGGTCGTCATCGCCGGGACGGCGGATATGAAAACGTTCCTGCTGGGCGTTGCCTTGCTGGCAAGCGGCGTGATCTTCTACCCGCAGGTGAAAAAGGCAGCGCAGCAGGCAAATGAAAAACAAAAACTGTCGGCATAGCTAAAAAACGGACGCCTATCGTTTGGGCGTTCGTTTTTTTCTGTTTTGGGGCAGGATCTTTTCTTTCGTAAGACGAAATATACAAGATGGTTCCATTTTTGAAGGAAAGAGAGGTCTTGCTGATGAACAACAACGAGCACCTGACGAAACGCCGCGGCATGACGGCGGAAGATTTGCTTCGCCTCCGCTCGGTGCGCGACCCGCACTACGCGCCGGACGGAACGCGCGTCGTGTTTGTGGAAAAATCGATCGACGAAGAAAACCAATACCGCTCCCATCTATCTATGTGGACGGAAGACGGCGCCGTCCGTCCATGGACGTTCGGGCGCTGTCGCGACACGAAGCCGCGCTTTTCCCCGGACGGCGAAACGATCGCTTTTTTGTCTGACCGCTCGGGGCGTGTGCAGCTTTGGCTGCTGCCTGCCAATGGCGGCGAAGCGCGCCAGCTGACGTTTTTCAAAAACGGCGTGCGCGATTACGTCTGGTCGCCGGATGGAACATTTCTCATCGCCCTAACGACGCTTGGCGATGATGAAACGATTGAAGACCGCGAAGAACCGGAAAAGGCAGAAGTGAAGCGAGCCGACCTGAAACCGCGCGTGGTCGAGCGGCTGTATTACAAATCGGACGCGGCTGGTTTTCTTGACGGCAAACGGGCGGTGCTCACGCGCATCGATGTGCTGTCAGGAAAAATCGAAGCGTTGACGGGCCGCGAGGAGGAAATCGGTTCGTTTGCGATTTCGCCAAACGGACGGACGCTTGCCTTTGTCGCCAACCGAAACGAGGATCCGGACACCGCCTTTACCCGCGACATCATTTTGCTCGATCTCGAGAAAAAAACAGAAACGAACTTGACGAACGGCTGCGGCGCGTTCGCTTCACTCGCCTGGTCGCCGGACGGAATGAAGCTCGCGGCCATCGGCCATGATTTGGCTTATCTTGGGGCGACGCTTCACCGGCTTTACGTCTTTGAGCCGGAACGTGGAACGAAGCGGGTGTTGACCGCCGACTGGGACGTCCATCTCGGTGACGCCATGGTCGGCGACATGCACGCTGATGCGAAAGGCCCGGGCCCGATTTGGGCGAGCGACGGAAGCGGCCTGTATGTCACCGCCTCAGAGCGCGGACGCGTCAACGCATATTTCGTCTCGCTCGCCGGCCCGATCGTTCCAGTGGTCGAAGGAGATTTTCATCTATACGGATTCACCGTCCATCCGAATGGACGGCAAGCCGTCGCCGCCATCAGCTCGCCTACGTCCGTTGGCGATTTATATGCGGTCTCGCTTGCCGATGGAACGAAAACACGGCTTACGCGTGCCAATGAAGCGCTTGAACATGAAGTGGCCTTCGCCGCTGCCGAACCGTTTACATATGAATCGACGGACGGTTTGGAGATTCAAGGCTGGATCATGAAACCGCCTGAGCTTGACGAAGGAGAAAAGGCGCCGCTTGTCGTCGAAATTCACGGCGGGCCGCATGCGATGTATGGATTTACGTTTTTCCATGAATTGCAGCTGCTCGCTTCATCCGGTTATGCCGTGCTGTTTACGAACCCGCGCGGCAGCCACGGATACGGCCAGTCGTTTGTCAATGCGGTGCGCGGCGACTATGGCGGCATGGATTATGAAGACATTATGGCTGGCGTCGACGCCGCCATCAGCAAGTTCGACTTTATTGACAAAGAACGGCTTGGCGTCACCGGCGGCAGCTACGGCGGATTTATGACGAACTGGATCGTTGGGCATACCGACCGATTCAAAGCGGCTGTCACTCAACGTTCGATTTCCAACTGGCTCAGCTTCTCTGGCGTGAGCGACATCGGCTACTTTTTCACGAAATGGGAAGTCGGCTGCGACGTTTGGGAAGACGCTGAGCGGCTTTGGCATCATTCGCCGCTCAAATACGTCAAACACATGCGCACACCGCTTTTGATTTTGCACAGCGAACGCGATTACCGCTGCCCGATTGAGCAGGCCGAACAGCTGTTTGTCGCCTTAAAGCAGCTCGGGCGGGAAACAAAGCTCGTCCGCTTTCCGGACGCCAACCACGATTTGTCGCGCACCGGCAACCCTGCTCTTCGGCTTGAGCGTCTTCGCCATATCGTCGACTGGTTTGACCGCTATTTGAAAGGAGCATCGCATTAATCCGAAAGGAGAACCACCATGCACGCACTCGTCATCGGTGGGACAGGCATGTTAACCGACGTGTCGCTTTGGCTCGTGCGAGAAGGGTACCATGTATCCATCGTCGCCCGGAACAGGGAACGGATGGAACGGCTCATCGCCCGCGCCGCACATCTGGAGGCCATTACCCCGCTTTTGGTCGATTATCGCGATCATGATGTACTATGTTCCTTGATTCACCAAACAATCAATGAAAACAGAGCCTTCGACCTTGTTGTCGCATGGGTGCACAGCGACGGGAAACAGGCGTTTCCGGCCATCATCCGGGAAAATAGCAGACATCCCGGTCCTTGGCGTCTGTTCCACGTGCTCGGCAGCCGGACCCATCCGGCCGAGGCAAAGCGGGAACTCCGTTTGTCTTCCGCTTGCCTGTACCGGCAAATTCAGCTTGGCTTCGTGATCGAAGAGCACAGCACGCGTTGGCTCACCCATCAAGAAATCAGCAGCGGCGTCATTGACGCCATTCGGCGTGATGCGCCGTTTCATCTTGTCGGCACACTAGCATCAGAGAAGAAGCGGCCGCATTAATGGGAAGCGCCCTCTCGTTTGTACCGAGAGGGTGCTTTGTCCGCCTTTGGCGCGGATGGTTTCACGATGGAAGCAGTTCGACATAATCGCCCGTTTTCAAGCCGGCCGCGTTCGCTTCATCGGTGTCAATGTGCATATCTAATGCAAAATCTTCGCTGACGCGGACGATCACTTCGTCAAAAATGAGCGCCCGCTCCCCTTGCGTTTTCACTTTCACCACTTGTTTATCGCGGACGCCAAACGTCTCGGCATCTTTCGGCGTCATATGAATGTGGCGCTTGGCAATGATCACCCCTTTGTCGACGGTCACCGTCCCCTTCGGTCCGTGAATCGTAATGCCCGGCGTTCCGTCAATATCGCCGGATAAGCGGACCGGGGGCGCGACGCCGAGCTTGAAGCTGTCGGTTTTCGAAATTTCAAGCTGGGTGAGCGAACGGACCGGTCCGAGGACGCGGACGTTTTCAATTTTCCCTTTCGGCCCTTCGACCGTCACCGTTTCCTTGGCGGCGAACTGGCCAGGCTGCGACAACGGCTTGAGCACCGTCAGCTCGGCGCCTTCGCCAAACAGCGCCGCCATATGTTCTTTTGATAAATGAATGTGGCGATTCGATACCCCTACTGGAACCATCAATGGTGATCTCTCCTTTTTTGCTGGCTATGGTATGTTCTTTATATAACGTATCCATTTCCGGCAAAATTAAAGAGGCCGACCTCGCGTCAGCCCCTTGTTTTTGCCCCATATCCTAATTTTTTCAGCAGCGCAATCGCCTGCTCTTTTTCTGCCGCCGTCAGCGCCGAAACCGTTTCGTGAATTTTTTCCGCATGCTCGGGAAATACGCGCTCAATAAACCGCCGCCCCTCTTCTGTAATGGACGCGTACGTGACGCGCCGGTCCTTTTCGCAGGCGCGGCGGACGATCAATCCTTTGTTTTCCAGTTTGTCAATGACGTAGGTGATGCTCCCGCTCGCCAGCAAAATTTTTTCGCCAATTTGCTGGAGCGGCTGATCCCCTTTATGGTATAACAATTCTAACACGGCAAATTCGGTCGGATTGACCCCGAATGAGTGGATTGATTTGTTCACTTGGTCGCTTACGGCGCGGTAAGCCCGCGACAATACGATAAACAACTTTAGCGATTGCTCGAGTTCTTGCTCTTTTTGTTCCATGCCATCCAACCCTTTGCATTTAACCATTTCTTACTTGCATTATACTTGAACAGCAAACAGGCAGGCAACCGTTTTTGCCAGGCGCTGGTCCATTTTTCTCGCCAGCGGCCGTTCCTTTCGCTATGATAATTTTGTGATAGGGCAGCGCTTGGGCGATTGTCACATTTGTGGAAACGGCGCATATGAAAAAATAAAGGCTGATGAAGGGGGAATTGGATGAACGGGGTATTGACCGGCAGTGTGCTGTCCGCCTTATCGACCGGACTTGGCGCTGTGCCGATTTTGTTTATGGCCAAATCGCTCACTCACCGCTGGCGCGATGTGCTCCTCGCGTTTTCAGCCGGCATTATGATGGCGGCCTCGATGACAAGTCTTATTCCCGAGGCCCTGCGGTCCGGCGGTTTTGAGGCGCTCGCCATCGGATTGGCGGCGGGGGTGCTCGTGTTAACGTTGCTTGAGATGACCGTCCCCCATATCGACTTGGAGCATACGAAAAGCGGCTTGCAATTCGACGAAAAGGCGATGCTCATCATCGCCGCCATTGCGATGCACAATCTCCCCGAAGGGCTGTCAGTCGGGGTGAGCTACGCCTCAGACGGCGCTTCGCAAACCGGCAATTTGATCGCATTGGCCATCGGCTTGCAAAACGCGCCGGAAGGATTTTTGGTCGCCTTGTTTTTAGTCAATCAGCAGATTGGCCGCTTTAAAGCGTTTGTCATTGCCACGTTAACCGGCGCGGTCGAAATTGTGACGTCTTTGCTCGGCTTTTATTTAACCTCTCTCTTCCGCGGCCTCGTTCCATACGGGTTGGCGTTTGCCGCCGGGGCGATGCTGTTCATCATTTACAAAGAGCTCATTCCCGAAAGCCATGGCGACGGCAACGAACGGATCTCGACGTACGCCTTTATTATCGGCATTTTGTTTATGATTTTGTTAACCGAATCGTTTTAGCGGTCTCTCCTTCCGTCATCGAGGCAAGCGCTCCTCTCCATACAGAACGAAACACCCCGCTGCCTTGCCTGGCAACGGGGTGTTCTCATTATTGGACAGCCTCTTCTTTCTCTTCATACGGATGGGCGACCCAACCGGACGGGTCGATGAACAGGCGGACGGCTACGACTTGGCGGTCGTCCATGAGCGTAAAGTAGTGCGGATTCCCTTCCGGCACGGAAATGACATCGCCGGCTTCCAGCTCGACGTCAAAATAGCCGGTCTCTTTGTCGCCTTTGATAATGAAAATGCCATGGCCGGCCGTAATGGCGCGCACTTCGTCTTCCGTATGGATGTGCACTTGTTCAAATTTTTTCAGCAGTTCATCCAAGTTCGGCGTCGCATCGGACAGAGCGACGATATCCCATGTTTTGTAGCCGCGGCGCGCCGCCAAGTCTTCAATTTCGTCTTTGAACGTCGCTAAAATTTCATTTTTTTCTTCATCTGTCAGAACATATTTATCGCGCAAATGCTCCGGCAGTTTCGTGATGTCCCAATGTTCATACAACACCCCTTGACTGTTCAAAAACGCGCGCACATTGTCTTCTCCTTCAATCACTTGGCCCGTTTTTCTCACTTTGATGACGGCCATGTCAAAATCCCCCTTCTAAAAGATGTATATTAGCCAACCGGCAGGCCGGCCCGTTGCAAAAGCAGCCGCTTCACCTGCCAGCTGAACAAAAACTCCCACGCTTCCAAATGTTTTTTCGCTTCAAACGCCGTTCGTCCCCAGACGGTAATGCCGTGGTTGTGGATCAACACGGCGCCGGCGTCGCCATGAACATGGTTCGCAAACTCCCGAGCCAGCGTCGGGATGTCGGCGTCATTGTTAATGATCGGGATGCGCACTGCGGCGTTTTCTTCCCAAATGCCAAACGCCTTGATGATTTCCTGGCCGGAAAAGACTGCTTCCCCGTTTGACGCATACAGTTCAGAAATCAAATTGTTGTCCACGGTATGAACGTGCAAGACGCAACCGGCGTTTGTGCGGTTGTAAATTTCCACATGCAGCAGCGTCTCCGCTGATGGCTTTAAATGTGTTTTCTCCGCTGGTCGGCCGGCAGCGTCAACGAGCAAGAAGTCCTCATCCGTTTGCTTCCGCTTATCCTTGCCGCTCGCTGTCACCAAAAACGTCAACGGGTCGTCCGTCACTTTGATCGACAAATTGCCGCTTGTTGCGAAAAACCAATCGCGGGCGGCGAGCTCGGCTTTCACTTCCGCAAGCTCGTTCCACTTTTTCACGACGATGCTCATACGATCACCTCCATTCGCTGCAACGCATCCATCACGTCAAAAAACGTCGCAAATGGCGCGTGCGGCAGGTCAAGCTCTTGACATTTTTCAAGCAGAAAATCGCGCGCCAGCACATAGTCGGCTTGCCTGGCCACCGCCAAGTCGGTGATCGAATCGCCGATGACGACGTGATACCCGTCCGGGCGGGCAAGCCTGCGCAATAGCGACGGCTTGCAGCAGCCGCAGCCGTTTTGGCACCGGCTGTCACATGCATGCGGCCATGTGATGCGGATCGTCTCACCGCTGAAATCGGAGCCGTTGCAAAAAATTCGCTCCGGTTCAATGAGCCCTTCAAGCAGCGGATAGACGAAAAAGTCGATGCCGCCGCTCACGATATAGAGCGGGATGCTTTGCTCTTTTGTCCATGCGACAAACTCGCGGAACCCTTCGCGCAAGCGGGCGGTGCTAAGCAAAAAGTCAACAATCTCCCCTTTCAGCGCTGACGGAAGAAGCGAAAACATTTTTCCGACGCCTTCCTGAACGGAGATGCGCTGGGCGAGAATGTCGTCCTTTAGCGCCTCCCACTCCGGCGGGGCGAACTGTTTCATAATCGCGATGATGTTGTCGTTTTCCGTGATCGTGCCGTCAAAATCGCAAAAAAGAACGAGTTGTTTCGTCATGCTTCCACCTCAATAGCGCCCCAGCGGTCGATCGCCTTTTGCAGCGCCTCGTTGTCTTTCGCCGCTTCACGAAGCGGACGGCCGACCAGCGCTGCGTCGATGGCGGCGCGAAACGCCTTTCCGCCGCCGATCGCCCCGTCCGGGTGGCCGTGGATGCCGCCGCCGGCGTTGACGACGCTGTCAAGGCCAAAATCGCGGACAAGGAGCGGCACCAAGCCCGGATGGATGCCGGCCGATGGCACTGGAAACGCCCGGGCAAACGGCTCTTGTTCATCGGTCAGCGCCCTTGCGATGCCAAGCGCCTGCTCACGCTCCAAGGCGACGCTGCCGTACGGCGACGGGAACAGGACAAAGTCGGCGCCGGCGAGCCGCAAAAGCTTTCCAAGCAAGAGCGACGGGGCGACGCCGTAAAACTCCGACGGCGTGATCGCGCCGCTGAACGCCGGGTGGGCCATGATCGGAACGGAAATCTCTTCATCTTCCCGCAACCCTTGCAGGACGTCCAATCCATAGGCGAACACGTTGAACAACAGCACATCGGCGCCAAGCTCAGCCGCCCGTTTCGCTTTTTCTTTCAGTTCAAACGTTTTGCCGGTCAAGTTGACGGCATACAGCGTCCGCTTGCCTGTTTGTTCGTACACCTCTTCGAGCGCCGCTTTGCCTTCTGTAATGCGCTTCGCAAATGGCAGACGATCGCTGTCAAACAAAATTTCGTCATCTTTGACCAAGTCAACGCCGCCAAGCGCTTGCTTTTTCAACTCTGATGTCAAATACGCCAAATCGCGGCCGACGATGCCTTTGAAAATGCTCATCAACAGCGGGCGGTCGTACACTCCGACCTTTTCGCGAATGCCGGCGATGCCAAAGCGCGGCCCCGGAAACTGCCGCTTCCATTCTTCCGGAAATGCCAAATCAAGCAACCGCACTTCCCCGTCAAGCGACAGCTTGCCGAACGTCGTCACCAACAATGCTGGCAAATCGGCGCTGAAGTTGACGGTCGGGTAAGCGATTTTGACGATTGCCCGCTTCAACCGCTTGCCGAAATAGGCGTTTACCCGCTCGCTCTCGCCAAGCTCTTCGATCGCAACGACTTCCCCTTTATGCTTGCGAAGCTGGTCTTGCTCTAGCTGCGGCAAGTCGGTCCATGTGCCGACTGTCAAGCCGAGCGCGATTCCTTCCGCCTTTTGGCGAATATCGTGTTCATCATGAAGCAAATACGTCGCAATGACTGCACTCATCGTCCATCCCTCTTTCAATATATGGCGAAATAAAAAAGCCCCTTCCTAAGAAGAGGCGTCATTCATTCATGGCGCTCTTCTTATCTCCCAGCGTTTCCGCTGCAAGAATTAGCACCGTGCTTAGCGTACGCCAAGCCGGTTGCCGGGCTTCATTGGGCTCGTCCCTCCGCCTGCTCTTGATAAGAAAGCCTGCTCGTTTATGCACTTGTCAAACGATTGGCAAATTTACTTTGAATTATGACAGCCTTTGCCGCCGTTGTCAATCATTTTTTTCAAAACAGCCTGGTCAACGTTGTCCCGTCAACGGTTCATTGCCGCTCTTTTTTTCAAAACAATCCGAGCCGGCCGATCCGCTCCGCCGCTTCGCGAAGCCGCGCTTCATCGGTCAACAATCCAACGCGCACATACCCTTCGCCGTGTTTTCCAAAACCGATGCCTGGGGCGACGGCGACGTGCGCCCGCTCAAGCAACAGATCGGCAAATTCGGCGGATGATGCGCCTTTTGGCAACGGAAGCCAGGCGAAAAATGATCCAGACGGCGCCGGCGCTTCCCAGCCGATCGCGCGCAAAGCATGAATAAACGTATTGCGGCGCGCCTCGTACAAGGCAATGAGCTCCGCGACGCAGTCTTGCGGGCCGAGGAGCGCAGCTGCCGCCGCTTCTTGGACGGCGCCGAACAAGCTGACGTACAAATGATCTTGCAACAACTCAATGGCACGGATGATCCGCTCATTGCCGACAGCGAACGCCACGCGCCAGCCGGCCATATTGTACGTTTTCGAGAACGTGTAGATTTCAACGCCAATGTCTTTCGCCCCGTCCACTTCTAGAAAGCTGACCGGCTTTTGGCCGTCAAAGCCGATCGCGCCATAGGCAAAATCGTGCACAACGGCTATGCCGTACTTTTCCGCAAACGCCACCGTTTCAGCAAAAAACTCCTTCGTCGCCGTCGCGCCGGTCGGGTTGTTCGGATAGTTTAAAAACATCAGTTTCGCCCGGTCGGCCGCCGCCCTGGGAATGGCCGAATAATCCGGCAGAAACCCATTCTCCGCGACAAGCGGCATCATTTCCATCCGCGCGCGGGCGAGCGCGATTCCCGACCAATAGTCCGGATAACCCGGGTCCGGGACGAGCACGACATCGCCCGGGTTGACGAGGCAAAGCGGCAGCTCGACAAGCCCGGCTTTGCCGCCGAACAAGATGGCGACCTCGCGGGCCGGGTCGATCGTCACCCCGTACTCGCGCGCGTAAAACGCCGCTACGGCTTCTTTCAAAAACGAGTAGCCTTGAAACGGCGAATATTTATGGTATTTTGGGTTCGCGGCTGCCTTCTGCATCGCTTCGACAATGTGCGCCGGCGTCGGCTGATCCGGATTGCCCTGCCCTAAGTTGATCACATCATAACCCGCCTTGATCTTCGCACCGACTTTCGCCACGAGCGAGGCGAAAAACTGCTTCGGCAGCTGTTCAAGCAGTTCGGAAAAGGGAAATTCGATCGTCATCGTCCACACCTTCTCAAAAATTCTTGAAATTCTAGTGCAACATCATATATCGTTAAAAGCAAAATGTAAAGAAAAATTTTTTTCCGAGGTGAACGCTCATGACGATCCGCATCGCCTGCCTGCAGCTTGACATTGCATTTGGCGATCCAGCAAAAAACGAACAGCAAGCCGAACAGGCCGTGGAATCCGCTGCCAAAGACGGCGCTGACATCATCGTGCTGCCAGAGTTATGGACGACCGGCTACGATTTGACGCGCCTGGATGAAATTGCCGACGAAGGCGCCGAACGGGCGAAGGCGCTCGCTTCCCGATTGGCGCAAACGTACGGCGTCCATTTCGTCGCCGGTTCGGTCGCCAAAAAAACAGCCGCCGGCGTGACAAACACGATGATCGTGGCCGACCGCCATGGCCAAATCGTCGGCGAATACAGCAAGCTTCACCTGTTCCAATTGATGGATGAACATTTGTATTTGCAGCCGGGAAACGAGCCAGGCTTGTTCTCGCTTGACGGGCTGCCGTGCGCTGGGGTCATTTGCTATGACATCCGATTTCCGGAGTGGATTCGCGCCCATGCGTTGGCCGGAGCGGAAGTGCTGTTTGTCGTCGCCGAATGGCCGCTTCCCCGCCTTCACCATTGGCGGACGCTCCTGATGGCGCGGGCGATTGAAAACCAATGCTATGTCGTCGCTTGCAACCGGGCCGGACGAGACCCGAACAACGTGTTCGCCGGCCATTCGCTCGTCATTGACCCGTGGGGCGAGATCATCGCCGAAGCCGACGAACAGCCGGGTATCTTAACCGCTTCCATCGACCCGTCGCTCATCCAAGACGTCCGCGCACGCATCCCGGTGTTTGCCGACCGCCGGCCGCACGATTATGAAGAGGCGGCAAAAAAATTTTTCAAAACGTATTGACAATCCGCCAGCCCAACCTGTATCATTCGAATCAAGCAACCAAACGATTGTTAACATCGTGAAAATTGCAAAAACTTAATAGCTAGATCGGTACTCTTATCAAGAGTTGGCTGAGGGAATTGGCCCAATGAAGCCCAGCAACCGACCGTAATGCTATCGTGAGATAGGGCGCACGCCAAAGGCGGCGCCGGAAGCGAACCGCTTCCGCAGGGCACGGTGCTAAGTCCAACAGAAAGACCGATGTCTTTCTGAAAGATAAGAGGCGCGAAGACGATGCATCTTCAAGCCTCTTTCCGTATGCGAAAGAGGCTTTTTCATTTGCCAAAACCTAAAGGGGGAACGTGAAAATGACGATTGTCCAATCCACTGTTTACGAACCGCTCACCGAACAAAAAGCGACCGCCCTCGCCGTCCGCCTCGGCCTATTCCGAGACGGGGCGCCGCTTGTGTGCCGCGAAATCGGCGACGGAAACTTAAACTTAGTCTTTCATATCGTCGATCAGGAAACGAAGCAAGGCGTCATCATCAAACAGGCGCTCCCGTACGCGAAAGTCGTCGGCGAAAGCTGGCCGCTCACGTTAAAGCGCGCGGTTATTGAAAGCAACGCGTTGCGCACGTTTGCCAGCTATGTACCGCAATACGTGCCGAACGTCTACTATTCTGACGAATCGCTTGCCATTACCGTGATGGAAGACTTGTCCCGTCTGCAAATCGCCCGCAAAGGGTTGATCGAAGGGAAAACATTCCCGCTTTTGTCCCGGCATATCGGCGAATTTATCGCCAAAACAGCGTTTTACACATCCGATTTCGGCATGAACCAGCAAGAGAAAAAGAAATTGGCGCAAAGCTTCGTCAATCCGGAACTGTGCAAAATCACCGAAGATCTCGTCTTCACCGATCCATTTTTCGACCATGACACGAACAACTTCGAAGACGAGCTGCGGCCGGACGTCGAAACGCTTTGGAATGACGACCGCCTCCGTTTGGAAGCGGCGAAGTTGAAGCGCAAGTTTTTAACCGAAGCCGATGTGCTTCTGCATGGCGATTTGCATACCGGCAGCATTTTCGCAAGCACCGACGAAACGAAAGTAATCGACCCGGAATTCGCTTTTTACGGCCCGATCGGCTTTGACCTTGGGCAGTTTTTCGCCAACTTGCTGTTAAATGCGTTGTCCCGCCCTGACGTTGAGCGCCAACCGCTCTTTGATCACATCGACCAGACCTGGGACGTCTTTGCGTCCATATTCTCGGAGCTTTGGCGCACCAAAAGCATCGAGACGTACGCCGCAACACCGGGCTTGCTTGACGAAGTGCTCCGGCATGCGTTCATCGATGCTGTCGGCTTTGCCGGCTGCGAAGTCATCCGCCGGACGATCGGCCTCGCCCATGTGGCCGACCTTGACGGCATCGAGCAGAAAGAAGCCCGCCTTGCCGCCAAACGACACGCGCTCCGCCTCGGCCGCCGCCTAATTGTCGAGCGCAACGAGCTGACCGGAACGGACGGCTTCCGCCGAGTGTTTGCAGAAACCGAATAGTAACACGGCGACGACCGGCCCAGTGCCGGCCCGGATCAACGGAAAATGTGAAAAGAAAGGAAGACGACGATGGACACCTTTGCCATCCCGCGCTCTGTCGAGTGGCGCGAGACGCATATCACGATTTTAAACCAACAAAAATTGCCATTAGCAACAGAATATATCGACCTGCATACGCTTGAAGACGTGTACGATGCGATCGCCTCGCTGAAAGTGCGCGGAGCGCCGGCGATCGGCATCACCGCCGCTTATGGTCTGGCGCTCGCCGCCTCGCATTATAAAGCGGAAACGGTCCACGAGTTCCATAGCCGCCTAAAGCAAGACCGCGATTATTTGGCAAGCGCCCGCCCGACGGCCGTCAATTTGGTTTGGGCGCTTGACCGGCTCACTGCCGCCGCCAAAGACGCCGCCTCGGTCAACGAAGCGAAAACGGCGCTTATTCACGAGGCGATCCGCATCCAAATCGAGGACGAAGATGTCTGCCGCCGCATCGGCGAACATGCGTTATCGCTTTTTCGCCCAGGCGACCGGGTGATGACGATTTGCAACGCCGGCTCGATCGCCACCGCCCGCTACGGCACGGCGCTCGCCCCGTTTTATTTGGCGAAAGAGAAAGGGATCGAGTTATCCGTGTACGCCCTTGAGACGCGCCCCGTTTTGCAAGGAGCGCGTCTGACCGCCTGGGAGCTGATGCAAGCAGGCGTCGACGTCACGCTTATTACGGACAACATGGCGGCGCAAACGATCAAAGCGAAAGGGATTCGCGCCATTATCGTCGGAGCCGACCGGATCGCACAAAACGGCGATACAGCGAACAAAATCGGCACGTTCGGCCTCGCCTTGCTCGCCAAATCGTTTGGCATTCCGTTTTACGTCGCCGCACCGTTGTCCACCATCGATTTGGCGACAAAGACAGGGGCAGACATCCCGATTGAAGAGCGCCATCCGGATGAAGTGACCCATCTGGCCGGCGTGCGCGTCGCCCCGGAAGGCGTCAACGTGTATAACCCGGCGTTTGACGTGACGCCAAACGAACTGATTACCGCGATCATTACCGAAAAAGGCATCGTCCGCGGCAGCTACAGCGCGGCACTGCCAGCGTTATTTGCAAAGGAGGAGCAGCATGAAACGATTTAAGGCCTTATCGTTCCTTTCTCTTCTTTTCTTTGCCGTGTTCTCCGTCTTGGCCGGCTGCACGAACGAGCAAGACGCCGTGAGCTCTAAGCCGGCCAACGAAACGAAGCAAACGGCCATCCAAGGCGACACCGTCTCATCCAACAGCCAAACCGCATCGAGCAGCGAACAGGCGGCCATCCCGGAGAAGCTGAAAAAACCGGTGAAGATCGCCGCCATTATGCAAATGTCCATCGGCACGTTCTCGTCGCAATACATCGCCGGCGTCAAAGAACAAGTGCAAAAGTTCGGCGGCGAAGTGCAAATTTACAACGCCGACAACGACTTGACGAAAATGGCCTCATACGTAGAAACGGCCATCACGCAAAACGTTGATGCCATTCTGCTTGATCACGGCCGCGCTGATGCGCTCGAAGGCCCGGTGAAAAAAGCGGTTGAAAAAGGCATCCCGGTCGTCGCCTTTGACAACGATTTGAACGTTCCCGGCGTCACCGTCATCGACCAAGACGACTACAGCCTCGCCTGGAAAACGTTAAAAACACTCGCCGAAGATTTAAATGGAGAGGGCAACATCGTCACGATTTGGGTCGGCGGTTTTACTCCAATGGAGCGGCGCCACGTCATTTATGAGGCGTTCAAAAAACGCTATCCGAACATAAAAGAAGTCGCCAAGTTCGGTACGGCGAGCGCCAACACGGCTTTGGACACGCAAACGCAAATGGAGGCCATTTTGAAAAAATATCCGAACAAAGGCGACATTGACGCCGTCTTCGCAACTTGGGACGAGTTCGCCAAAGGAGCGACGCGCGCCATCGAGCAAGCCGGGCGTACGGAAATCAAAGTATACGGCATCGATTTGAGTGACGAAGACTTGCAAATGATCCAAAAACCGAACAGTCCGTGGGTGGCGACAACAGCGACGGATCCGGCGGAAGTCGGCCGCGTTCAGGTGCGGTTCGCCTATCAAAAAATCGCCGGCGAGAAAACGCCGAACATTTACTCGCTCGAGCCGCATTTAGTAAAACGGACCGACTTGCCCGATAAGCAAGTATCGATGAACGAGCTTTCGCAATACATCCCGGGCTGGGGGCAATCGAACGTCGCCATCTCGCCATGGATGAAAACGTTGGAAGCTCAGGTGAACAAAAAATGAACAGGCTGTCAATGCGAGGCATTGAAAAATCGTTTGGCGCGGTGCGCGTGCTTGACGGCGTGGACTTTACCGTCCGTCCAGGCGAAGTCCACGCCCTTTTGGGCATGAACGGCACCGGCAAAAGCACGCTCATGAACATTTTGGCCGGCGCCATTCCTCCCGACGCCGGCACGATCACGATCGATGGCGTCAACTGCACCTTTTCGTCGCCGCTTGACGCGAAACGAGCCGGCATCGGCTTCGTCGTCCAAGAGGTCGACACGGCGCTTTTCCCAGGATTGCCCGTTTACGAAAACTTGGCGGCTGATGAGCTCGCTGATGTGAAGAAACAGCCGATCCGCTCGCTGCGCCGGGAAAAAGAACGGGCCGCTGCTCTGCTTCGCCGCGTCGGCCTTGCCATTTCGCCGGCAAAGCTCGTGCGCGACTGCTCGCTCCATGAAAAACAGCTGATCGTGCTCGCCAAAGTGTTGTCATCGAATGCGCGCTACATCATTTTGGACGAACCGACCGCCGCCTTGAGCGAAGCCGAAACGAAGCGGCTGTTTGCCATCATCACGGAACTGAAACAGCAAGGCGTCGGCTTTATTTACATCTCTCATAAACTGAAAGAAGTGCAGGAAATCGCCGACCGGCTGACGATTTTGCGCGACGGCCGCGTCGTCTACCATGGTTCCGCCCGCGGTTTGCCGCTTGAAGACATCGTCCTTCATATGACCGGAACAAGGCGAGCCGCCGCCATGAAACAAACGCGCGCGCATGGAAGCGACATCGCCTTTGCCGTCCGTGGGATCACGATCGAAAAAACCGGCACGACGGTCGATCTTTACGCCCATCGCGGCGAAATCGTCGGCATCGCCGGCTTGGTTGGCGCAGGCAAAACGGAGCTCGCTGAAAGCCTCATCGCCCACCGGAAGACGTCTGGCGAATGGCAACTTGACGGCCGGCGCTATACATTTTCATCGCCGCATGAAGCGATTGCCGCCGGCCTTTGTCTTATTCCGGAAGAACGGCGCAAACAAGGGCTGTTCTTGCCCGAGTCAGTGAAAACCAACATCACCGTCCGCCTCCTTTCCCGGCTGTCGCGCTGGCAATGGATCAGCCGGAGGAAGGAAACGGACGCCGCCGACGAACTTGTCCGCTCGCTCGGCATCCATCCGCCGTCGCCTTCGACCGCTGTCCGCCACTTAAGCGGCGGCAACCAGCAGAAAGTCGTCATCGGCAAATGGCTGAACACAAACGCGCGTGTTTTTCTATTCGACGAGCCCACGAAAGGAATCGATGTCCACGCCAAACAAGAGGTGTTTTCCATCATCCGTGCTCTCGCCGATGAAGGAAAAACAGTACTGTATTTTTCGAGTGAATTTCACGAGCTTCTTGAGGTGTGCGACACCATCTACATCATGGCTGACGGCCGGCTACTCACCCGCCTGCCGGCCGCAGAACTAACCTATGAACAGCTTGTGTACTATTGCAGCGGAGGTGAGATCGATGAGCCAGCCAGCCGTTTCCACAGCGCCGTCGAAAAAAGCGGCGCCGTTCATTCTTGAATTTTTGTATAAACATGGCACACTGCTTGCCATTTTGGCTGTAATCGCCTATTTTGGCCTGACACAAGACCGGTTTTTCACCTATGAAAACTTCAGCGACATTTTGCGTTCCATTTCCATCGTCACCTTGGTGGCCATTGGCATTACATTTTCGCTCATCGTCGACGGCTTCGATTTGTCGGTCGGTTCGACAGTGAGCTTGGCGACGATTGCCAGTGCGGCGGCGCTTGTCTTGCATCGCCAAGAAATTTTCGTCACCTTGCTCGTGCCGCTGTTGCTCGGCGTCGCCGTCGGGCTGCTTAATTCGTTGTTGATCGTCAAATTCAAACTGCCCGATTTGCTCGCCACGTTGGCGACGATGTACGCGATCAACGGCGTGCAGCTTACGTATACAAAAGGATTTTCGATTTATAACGACATGCCGCTGCCTGATGGCGGCACGGCGCCGGGCAAATTTATTCCTTCCTTTTTATTTATCGGCCAAGGGGAGCTGTTTGGCGTGCCGTTTTCGGTCTTGCTCATGCTCGTTGTCGTCATGGCCGCCCACTTGTTTTTAACATACACCAAACCTGGCCGTCTCTTTTATTTAACGGGTGAAAACCGGGAAGCGGCACGGCTCTCCGGCATCCCGGTCAACCGTTACCGGACGTATGCGTACGTCATCAGCGGCTTTTTCGCCGCCTTGGGGGGCATCGTGCTCGCCTCGCGCATCGGCACCGGGCAAGTGTCGGCCGGCGCTTCGTTTTTGATGGACGGCGTCGCCGCCGCCTACATCGGCTTTTCTGTCTTCGGCGCCGGCAAGCCGAACGTCATCGGCACCCTGTTCGGTTCGATTTTGATGGGCGTGTTGTTGAACGGCTTGACGATGATGAACGTCCCGTATTACGCCCAAGACATTATAAAAGGCGCCATTTTAGTCGGCGCCCTTGCGTTGTCGCATTGGCAAAAAAAATAATGTCCCGTTCCCTGCCCCCATGGATTCGCGTCATGGGGGCGGGCGCCATTTTGGGAGGCATACACCCCCACCGATCAGCTGAAGCGCGATTGATAGCGCCGCTCCAGCTCCAGCAGCTTTGCTTTTACATCGGTCCGGCTTCCGGCGTAGCCGACGAGGGCGCCGTTTTTGCCGACAATGCGATGGCACGGGACGATGATGGCGAGCTCATTCGCCCGGTTCGCCTGGCCGACGGCGCGGACCGCCTTCGGGCGGCCGATTTGCGCAGCGATGTCAGCGTATGTCGCCGTCTCGCCGTATGGGATGCGGCAAAGCGCCGCCCACACTTCTTCTTGGAAGGGCGTCCCTTTCCATTTCAGCGGCAAATCAAACGTCCGGCGGCGGCCGTGAAAGTACTCATCCAACTGTCGAAGCGCGCGTTCAAGCAACGGCGACCGGCTTTGGACAACCGGATGCCCGCCCGCAAACGCGCGCCATTCTTCCGGAAACAGTTCAACTTTCATGATCGCTTCGCCGTCGGAAGCGATGTATAGATCGCCAAGCAGCTCCGACCGGTATACGGCATATTCAATCGCCATCGTCGTCTTCCCTCTCTGTCCGCTCAATCGGCAGCGTAATATGAAACGTCGTGCCGACCCCGACTTCGCTTTCCACGTCAATTTTCCCTTGGTGCTCTTCTATGATTTTATAGCTGACCATCAAGCCGAGTCCGGTGCCGCGTTCTTTCGTCGTATAAAACGGCTCGCCGAGTTTTTTGATTTTATCTTTCGGAATGCCGCATCCTTGGTCGGTGATGGAGATGCGCACATAGCACCCGGCGCGGGTGATGCGCACCGTAATGTCCCCGCCTTTTGGCATCACTTCGATGGCGTTTTTCAAAATGTTGATAAACACCTGCTTCAGCTGATTCGGCTCGCAATACACCGGCGGCAGCCCGCGGTCGAAATCGGCAATGATTTGCACGTTATGCATCATCGCCTGGGCGCTGATCAAATCGATCGTATCCTGCATGATTTTGCAAATGTCGTTTTGCTTGTATTGCACCGCCTGCGGTTTGGCCAAAACGAGAAACTCGGTGATGATCGATTCGATCCGCTTCAATTCCGACATAATGACATTAAAATACATCGAATAATCGCCGTCAATGCTTCCTTGCAGCAGCTGGATGAACCCTTTTAACGCCGTCATCGGGTTGCGGATTTCGTGGGCGATGCCGGCAGCGAGCTCGCCGACGACATTGAGCGTATCCGATTTGCGCAGCTGCAGCTCCATCTCCTTCCGCTCGGTCACATCGCGAAACGTCATCATTCCAACGCCGGGAATGACTTCTTTTTTCAACGAAAACTCGATGATTCGCCCCTTTGTCTCATCGGAAAACTCGACTTCGCCGCTCGCCTCGCCAGCGCGCTGACACTCAGCCATCAGCTTGTTCAACTGGCGGCGCGCCCGGTCCGGAAGAAGTTCGCCGACCTTCCGGCCAAGAAGCGCCTCCTTTTCAGCAGAAAAAATGCCGCAGGCGATTGGATTGGCGTCAATGATGCGATGCTGCTCATCCCAAAGCAAAATGCCGTCCATCGAGTGATCGAAAATGCTGCGGAATTTTTGTTCGCTTTCCCGCAGTTCGCGCTCGATTTTCCGCCGCTCGCTCACGTTGCGGAAAATGGTCAAATGGTAGCCGTCAATCGCCCCTTTTTTCATCGTAAACTCAAGCTGTTTCTGTTCGCCGTTTGGCATATGGAACGTCAGCTCATCGCGAATTTCCCCTTTTTGGCGGAACTCGCTGAAAATCCGCTTCACCTTTTCATCCCCATATTCCACAAAATCGAGCAAATTGCGGCGCACAAGCAAATTCAAAGGCAGCTCAAACGTCCGGCTCGCGGCCGGATTGGCGTTCAATATGTAGCCAAAATCATCCCAAATGAGAATCGCCTCATGCGCCTGCTCGAAAATGGCCCGAAACCGCTCTTCGCTTTTTTGTAGCTTGATTTCCATATTTTTTCTCTCGGTCACGTCGCGCATAATGGCCATGTAAAAGCCGCTGTAGACGTTCGACGTCGCCGTCAGTTCAAACATTTTCACCGTTCCGTCCGGGCGGACAAGCGACAACTCGCCTTTGGCCGTTCCCTTTTCTTTCACTTCCGCGAGCAGCCGTGCGAACTCATTGGCGCATTCGCGGGCGACGAACTGCTGAAACGACAAATTGAGCAGTTTTCCTTTTTCCAAGTTCAAGCTCATCGAAAACGCCGGATTGACATCGATAAACCGCCCAAATTCATCGAAAATGACGATGCCGTCGACGGCGCGGTTGAATACGTCGCGAAACAAAAACTCATGAATGATTCGTTCGCGCTCAAGCGCCTTATGAGCCGAAACGTCGCGCATCATCACGAGGTCAAATTCATGAAACACGTCTTTTTTTATCGAAAATTCGATATGCTTCACCTTGCCGTCCGGCAGCTTAATGAGCAGCTCGTCGCTGAACGAGCCGAACTTTTGCAGCATCGAGCGCTGAAACAGCAAAATATCGGGCGGCACGAGTTCGAGGAACGAAGAGAACGAACGGCCGATCAAGTCAAACTTATCCATCTCAAACAGCTTGCACGCCGCTTCGTTCACATCGACAAACTCGCCGTTTTTATTTAAAATGACAATGGCGTCGAGCGATCGCTCGAAAATGACGGAATAACTGTTGAGCCGCTCCTTTAGGCGACGATTTTCCTCTTCAAGCAGCCGCACATCCGGCGTCGCATTTTGTCCTTCCCGAGGAGAAAGGCTTTGGGCCATATCCATCTCTCCTTGTCTATTAAAACCATGTCAACTAAATATATATTCGATGTGGAAAAATTTACTCCTCCCTTGATTTACGAAGATTTTTTAAAATTCTTTTCCACAATGTTCGACAAGTTTTTCTGCTTTTTCATTTGGCTAAACTGCATGATAGTCAACTCTCCCCCCTCGCTTAAAGCCAAATGAAAGCTTCCAATTGCATCTATAAATTATAGACAAAGGAGTTTTGCTGCTATATTATAGACAAAGGGGTTTTGTTGCGATGAACATCGTCTGTGCGACATTGAACGCCAAATACATTCATATGAATTTAGCCATCCGCTATTTAAAAGCATACGCAATGCCGGAGTTTGACGTCAAGCTCGTTGAGTATACGATCAAAGACCCGGCGCTGAACATCGTCGCCGATTTGTACCAGCGCCGGCCGGATGTCATCGGCTTCAGCTGCTACATTTGGAACATTGAAGAAACGATCAAAGTCGTAAAAATGTTAAAAAAAGCGGCGCCGGACGTGACAATCGTCGTCGGCGGACCGGAAGTATCATACGACGTACGCGAGTGGATGGAGCGGGTGCCGGAATTGGATTTTATCGTCATCGGTGAAGGGGAAGAAACGTTTAAACAGCTGCTCTTTGCCTTAGAAGGCCGCAAAGAAGTGGCAGATGTCGCAGGGCTGGCGTTTCGTGACGGGGACCGCATCGTCATCAACCCACAGCGGAATAAAATCCGCTTGGCTGACATGCCGTCACCATTTCGCTTTCCAGAAGACATTCCCCATCTTCCAAACCGGATCGTTTATGTCGAGACGAGCCGCGGCTGCCCGTTCAGCTGCCAGTTTTGCCTGTCGTCCATTGAGGTTGGCGTCCGCTATTTTGACCGCGAAAAAATCAAAGACGACTTGCGCTATTTGATGCAGCACGGGGCGCGGACGATCAAGTTCGTCGACCGGACGTTCAACATCAGCCGCAGCTATGCAATGGACATGTTTCGCTTTTTAATTGATGAACATGTGCCCGGAACAGTATTTCAATTTGAAATTACCGCCGACATTATGCGCCCGGAGGTCATCGAGTTTTTAAACAAGGAGGCGCCGCCCGGGCTGTTCCGCTTTGAAATCGGCGTTCAATCAACGAACGATGAGGTGAACCGCCTGATCATGCGCAAGCAAAACTTCGCAAAACTTTCGCGGACGGTGACGATGATTAAAGAAGGCGGGAAAATTGCCCAGCACTTAGATTTGATCGCCGGTCTGCCCGAAGAAGACTACAACTCGTTCCGAAAGACGTTTAACGACGTGTTCGCCCTTCGCCCGGAAGAACTGCAGCTTGGCTTTTTGAAACTGCTGCGCGGCACTGGGTTGCGCCTGCGCGCCGAGGAGTACGGCTATGTGTATATGGACCATGCGCCATACGAAGTGCTCGCCAACAACGTCTTGTCGTTTGATGACGTCATCCGCATCAAGCAAGTGGAAGACGTGCTCGAAAAGTATTGGAACGCCCATCGAATGGACGAAACGATCGAATATTTAGTAACCGACGTCTTCCCGTCACCGTTTGACTTCTTCCAGCAGTTTGGCACGTATTGGGATGAACGCGGCTGGGCGCGCATCGGCCACCAGTTGGAAGACTTGTTCCGCCGCCTGCATGAATTTTTGCGCACAGCCGTCCCGGACGCGCTGCCGGTCGCCGAGTCGCTCATGAAATACGATTACTTGCGCAATCAAAAATATAAGCCGCGCAAACCGTGGTGGAATGAGAAAACGGACAAAACGGCGCGCACGGCCGTCTACCGTGCGCTGCTTGAGCGCCCCGAGGTGCTTGGGGAGGACTTTGCCGCCCTCGGGCTCGGGGAAAAGGAATTGTTTAAACATACGGTCGTGGAAATCGTGCCGGTTGATGTCGGCCGCTATATCGCCGCGAAGCAGCTCTCGTTTGCGCCAACCGTCATCGTCGCCTATTTTGATCCGTCCGGCACCGGCGCAACGCTGTTTTCCGCGCCGCTGTCCGCCTTGTCCGCTTCGGCATTCGCCTAACGGCCAAACGCCGGAGGCACGGCTTTTTTGTGCACCACGTGAAAAAGCAGGGAGCGTTATCCCTGCTTTTTTCGTTCCTTTTCATTTTCTTTCGCCCGTTTTTGTTCCTCCATGATCCAAAGCGGCTCGTGGGCAGCGAAATCGCCCCATTCAAACGCCGTTTCTTCATTCGTTCGAGCGGGCCGCTTCTTATGCTCTTTACCCATCCCCGCCTCCTTGCCGCCCTTTTTTCGAATTGCGGTTCGCGCCGCGGATCATGTCCTCCTCGCCGGCATATTGTGCCGCAAATTCGGTATCCGGCAAGCTTTCCGTTGGCGTTTTATTGTTGTTTTTCGCTGCGTCAAATTTCACTTTTCGCTTCATCATCGTTTTGTCTCCTCCTCATCAACCGTTTTCCGCTCATAAGCGACAAGCACAATTTCTTCCCCCGTCTCCTCGCGCAGCCGCTGTTCAAGCTGCTGCAGCTGGCGGAGCGTCCCGTCATGGAGACGGGCGACCGGGAACGCTACATTGTTCACCCGCATCCTCCTTCCCACATTTTTTCTTATCGTGTCTCGGCCGCACTGCCTTTATGCATCGCTAGAACGTTACGGCTTGAGCACGACTTTAATACAGCCGTCTTTCTTTTCGTCGAAAATTTCGTATGCGTATTGCGCCTCATCAAGCGGCAGGCGATGGGTAATGATATCGGTCGGGTCAAACCGGAACGCGCAAATATTCAGCCTGCCCGCCCGGGTAGCCGCCAAACGTCTCGGAATAGCCGAAATACCCCCCGATTCGCCGTTTGGGTTCGACGCATCGCATTGGCTTTCGAGCCCGTGCTGGCAATACCAGCATTGCCCGCAGGCGATCGTAAACGGCACGATGACCCGGTCGCCTTTTTTCACTTTCGTCACCGCCGGGCCGACTTCCTCGACAATGCCCATCGGTTCATGGCCGATAATGAAATCTTCCGGCATGTTCGGAATCATCCCATGCACTAAATGGAGATCGGAGCCGCAAATCGAGGTGCTGGTAATTTTGACAATAATGTCATCGTCTTTTAAAATTTTCGGATCAGGCATTTGTTTGACAGCTACATCTTTGATGCCTTGATACGTAACGGCTTTCATGCTACTCCTCCTTCATCGGTTTCTGGGCGAATGAGCCAAAAAGCAGCAGCGCCGCCAAGCAGCGCCATGACGCTAAGAAGCAACAGGAGCGGCGCCGTGCCATCCTTCGCGGCGGAAAATCGCCGCCACCACCGCAATAAAATCCCGAAACGGCAACGGCCGCTCCCGACGCGCCGGCACCTGGATGAACCAAACCATCATTGCTGCCGATAGCAGGCAAAAGACAGGGAACGAAAAAAATGGAAAAAACCAAATGATGCCAGCCAGCATCGCCCCGAGAATCGGGCTTAGCACTTTGCCGAACGTGTTCGCCGTTTCAACCGTCCCTAAACAGCGGCTTGCCTCCTCCTCATCCGGAAACAAATCCCCGACAAGCGGCAAAACGATCGGAAACGCCCCGGCCGCCCCGAGCCCTTGCAACATGCGCCCGGCGATCATCCAGCCGTACGGGTCGCTCACCCGCCAAGCAGCCCATCCCGCCAGCCCCCCTCCCACCGCCGCCAGCAACAGGCTTGGAACGATGACCATTTTTCTCCCGATGCGGTCGCTTATATATCCGGCCAGCGGAATGAACAAAATCGCCACAACGGAATACATCGTGATCAGCAGGCTCGACTGCAGCGGCGTGATGTCGAGATGCCGTTCCATCGCCGGCAGCACCGGGATGAGCATCGAATTGCCCAGCGTCATGACAAGCGGAATCGAGGCAAGCGCAGCGACCGCCCACCCCCGACCAGCCTGCCTCCCTGCCTGTTTTGACAGCTGCACCGTCCATTCCATCGCTTCGGTCCCTTTCTTATGAAGTCGATATTTCCACTTATATGATGTGCGTTTTTTTCATGGATATGCCGCGCGAAAAAAAGCTGCCACCAAAGGAGGACAACCCTCCGTTTGGCGAACATCCCCTTCTTGTCATGACCGGAAAACCGTTGTACAAAACGTCCGTTATTTTCCGCCCGTGAACGAAATTCCTTTGATGAAGTAGCGGTTGAAAAAGGCGTAAATGACCAACACCGGCAGCGTAAACACCATGGATGCCGCCATAATGTAGTTCCAATAGCTGATGTACTGTCCTTTGAAGCTATTGAGGCCAAGCGGCAACGTAAACAGCTGTGGATCGGACAAAATAATGAGTGGGCGCATGAAATCGTTCCACGAACCCATGAAAAATTCCTCCTGTAATTCCCAACCATATCTCTTTGTTCGGTCGTCCATACTAATCATACCTCATCAAAAAACCATCAAGGAGGAATTTCATATGGCTCGTTCAAGCAACAAACTGCTTGTGCCAGGCATTGAACAAGCGTTGGAACAAATCAAATACGAAATCGCCCAAGAGTTTGGCGTGCAACTTGGGGCTGGCACGGTTTCGCGCGCCAACGGCTCCGTCGGCGGGGAAATTACAAAACGGCTCGTCGCCCAGGCGCAAAGCGAACTGGCCGGCCGGAGAACAGAATAAAGCCGAGCGCCATCACTCGGCTTTTTTTGTTTTGGAATTCATTGCTTCCGAAGGACGGCCGGGATGGGCCGGATGGCGCCGCTCTTTTTGGTCGTTGCCATCCGGCCGGCCGCCTGCCGCTTTTTTCTCTACATAATGACCGCCCGGCCGCGATGGTCTGGCGTTTCCATGTTTTTTCCCTTTCGGAGACATTTCCTTGTTTGACGGAGAGCTTTCCTTATTTAAACTGGAGTTTTTCCGCTCGTGCGGCGGTTGTTTGTCGTTTTTCTGCTGCTTAGGTTTTGATCCGCCATGCTTCTGCTTCGTTTGCGGCGGTTTCGGCGCTTTTTGCCCTTCTTTCAACGGCGCTGCGTTGTTCCCTTTCCGTTTCCCTTCCTTCGGCTTGGCTGGCGACGGTGAAACGGGTTTGACCTTTTTTTCAATTTGCAATAGTTTTCCGGTTGTCATCCCCCGTTTGACAGCTTGGTTGCGCACGGCCATCGTACTATTGGCCGTGGTAATGACAATCCGGTCATCCGCCACTGACCGCTCGATATCGGCGAGCGCGGCAGACAGCTTCCGCGCCGAAGAGGCGTCGCGCTCCCTCTCCACCGTCGTAATCAGCACTTCCCCGCCTTTCTTTAAATACCCCTTTTGTTCGCTTAGCGCAATGATTTGTTTCGCTACCGAAGAAAACGGTTGACGTTTCCAGGAAGGAAGCGCCGTCAGCACCTTCTTTCCTTCCTCATTGTAAGCCTTCAGTGTCAACACGCGCAGCTCCGCATCGACTCCCGCTTCCATGCTCGGGTTGATGTCGATCGACATATAGGCATACACCGCATCAGACGGCCATTGAATCCAAGTGGTGACAAGCAGCACAGCAGCGGCCAAGGCGCTCACGAGCGCGTAACGAAACGAACGACGATGAAATGGAAGCAGCTTTTTCACTGCGCTTGCCTCAATCTCTTCGCCGACCTCACACTCCTTTTCCTTTTTCACCCGAAGAAATTCTCCTTCCGGCGTCAGCACGGTGACGAATTCCCCGTCCAATTCCAGCACAATTCCCTTTTTCACGATGAAAGCACCCCTTTTATATAGTCCTTTAGGTAAATGTAATCGCCTGCCAAAATAACCGCGACCGCAATAATGTATTTTCTATTTCTCTCAATCGTCTTGCGGCTGACCGACGCCATCGTTTCCAACTGTTTGATTGGCAGTTGCTTTTTTCGAAACAACAGGGCGAGCCATTCCTCGTTCGCCACAAGCAACTCGGCGACGCGAATGGCATTGAGGCGGGCGTCTTTATGTTTTGGCGATTGTTCGACTAAATCGTGAAAATGAATGCCGAATTGTTTCAGCACTTGCTGGTAATGAAGAATTTCTTCCCGACGCTGTTCTTGTTCGATTTGCCTGTAAAACTCATCGACGGAAAGCTTGGCGTCCAAGTATGTTTGCGCCACCTGCTCACTGTTTTCTCCGTTCTCCACATGCCATACGGCATCGCGCATTCTCGCCTCTTTCCGAATATAGTCAATGAGACGCCGTTTGATGAGCAGTTCAGCAAATGAGAGGAAGGAACCGCCCTTATGCGGCGCATACTTTTCAATCGCTTCATTGAAGGCGATCAGCCCGATGCTCGCCTCATCATCCTCTTCGCGAATGAACCGCTTGCACACGCTCGAGGCCGTTTTGGCGATAAACGGTTTGTATTGCTCGATCAGCTCATTGCGCAACGCTTCATTTCCTCGCTGAATTTCCACAACCGTCCGTTCAAGCGTTCTCTCTCTTCTTTTCAATAATGTCCCAAACACCCTTTTCACCCCGCTTATACAAAGCCGGACTGACGCTCATTCTTTATATTATTCGCACATCGCAACCCAAATATGGCCGTCGCTCAAAGGGGATTTTTTTAAGTTGCGCAAGTGAACATAAGTCCCCAAAAGGGCTCAACGCTGCCTGCGCCAAGCACACGCCCTCCATCAACAAAAATCATGCATTTCTGTGCTTGACGGTTTCAAAACATCTCACGCTTTCTTCTGTAAGGGAAAATCAGTAAATCAACATTTTTCAGACATGGTGACGCGCGAAAAAGCCTCACTTGTCAAGTACACTTTGTGGAGATGAACCCTTCTAAATGAAAAAAGAGTGAAACGCGGTGTTGCCGAAAAATTTGACATAATGGAAAAAGGGGCTGTTTCCCCATTTGGGTCAGCCCCTTTTTCATTGTTTGGCCGTTCATCCGGCCTTTTCTTCCGTCCGTGCCATTTCATTCAGCTCACTATGCTTGCGGCCGTAGATAAAGTAAATCACTAAACCAATCAGCAACCACGAGACAAAACCGATCCATGTCATCGCCGGAAGCTGAAGAACAAGGTAGCCGCAGAATAAGACAGCCAAAATCGGGATGACTGGGACAAACGGAACGCGGAATGCCCGCTTTAAGTCCGGCTGCGTTTTACGCAGCACCAACACGCCGATCGAGACGGTGATAAAAGCAAAGAGCGTGCCGATGTTCGTCAGTTCCGCCAATTTGTTGAGCGGAATGATGCCGGCGAATACCGCTACAGCCGCTCCCGTCAGCCACGTATTGACATACGGCACTTGGCGCGTCGGGCTAATGCGAGCAAACACTTTCGGCAGCAAACCGTCGCGGCTGATGGCGTAGAAGAGACGCGTCTGCCCATACATCATCACAAGGAGCACGGTCGTAATGCCGGCGATCGCCCCGAGCGAAATAAAACCGGCGACCCAGTCTTGATGGATATAGTTTAACGCAAACGCCACTGGGTTTTTCACGTTGAGCTGCTCGTACGGAACGATGCCTGTCAATACGAGCGAAACCGCAATATACAACAATGTGCACACAAGCAACGAGACGATAATGCCAATCGGCATATCACGCTGCGGATTGCGCACTTCTTCCGCCGCCGTCGACACCGCATCAAAGCCGATGTAAGCGAAAAACACCGTCGCCGCGCCGGTCGCTACGCCAGAGAAGCCATACGGCATAAACGGCGTCCAGTTTTCCGGCTTGACGTACCAAACACCGACCGCCAAAAAGAGCAGCACGACCGCCACTTTAATGGCAACGATCACCGCGTTAAAACGCGCCGATTTTTTGGCGCCTAAGTTCAACAAAAACGTAATGAACAGAATAATTAAAATCGCTGGCAAATCGATGAACGTCCCTTTCTCCGGATCATACGCGCTCGTCAATGCTTTCGGGAGTTCGATGCCAAAACCGGCAAGCAACCCTTGGAAATAACCGGACCAACCGACAGCGACCGCCGACGAGGCAACCCCATATTCCAAAATCAAATCCCAGCCTAAAATCCAAGCGAATAATTCACCGAATGTCGCATAGCTATATGTGTATGCGCTCCCTGACACCGGCACCGTCGAGGCGAACTCGGCGTAACAAAGCGCCGCGAACACACACGCCAATCCTGATAAGATGAACGAAAGAACAAGTGCTGGGCCGGCATGTTCCGCCGCCGCCACCCCGGTCAGGACGAAAATGCCTGTCCCGATGATGGCACCGATGCCGAGCATCGTCAAGTCGAATGCACCTAACTCTTTTCGCAGCGAAGCTCCTTTCGCCCCCGACTCCTTAAGCAACGATTGAATCGGTTTTTTACGAAACAAATTCATAGATGTCTCCCCTTGTCGTTTTTTGTAGAAAATTGTTGAATTTTGTTGTCGAATACAGTTGACATTCTACATGATCCTCGTTTTTTTGTAAAGTGCGAAAATAAGAAAAACAGCAAAAAAATTTTCTCCGTTTTATGCGGCAAAGCAAAAAATAGTTTTTAAAAATAACAAAAAACATCAATTTACAAATTTTTCAGATAAATATATAATGAATGTGTGACAAATTTGTGTCAGAAAGGGGGGCACATCCACCGTTTGCGGCAGAACAGTTCATAGTCCTTTTTGAAAACGCTTTAATACAGACGAGGAGGGATTACAATGGCAGTGAAAAAACAATCAAGGGTCGACCAAGGCGGCATCAACTATGATGCCATCGCTCAATCCGCTTCGTTCCGCGGGCTCATTCAGGCGAAGAAGCGCTTCATCATCCCAGCCACCGTCTTTTTCTTCGTCTTTTACTTCGCCCTTCCGGTGTTGACGTCGTATTCGAAAGCGCTCAACGCACAAGCGATTGGGCCGGTCAGCTGGGCGTGGCTGTTTGCCTTTGCGCAGTTTATTATGACATGGGCCTTATGCATCCTTTATTCGAAACGCGCAGCACAATTTGATGCCATCGTCGAGCAAGTGAAGCAAGAAACAGCGGAAGGAGGAAACACGTAATGAACGGGCTCGCCTTTTTCCTCTTCCTCATTATCGTCGCCTTGACGCTTGTCATTACGTACTACGCCTCGAAACGGACGAAAACGACAAGCGAATTTTACACCGCGGACAGCAGCTTAACCGGCTGGCAAAACGGGCTTGCCATCGCAGGCGATTATATGTCCGCCGCATCCTTCTTAGGAATCGCTGGCATGATCGCGCTGACGGGATTTGACGGCTTCTTTTACAGCATCGGCTTCCTTGTCGCTTATCTTGTCGTCTTGTATATCGTCGCCGAACCGCTTCGCAACCTCGGCAAATACACGATGGCCGATATGATCGCCGCCCGTTTTGACGATAAGAAAGTGCGCGGCGTCGCGGCGTTAAATACGATCGCCATCTCGATTTTCTATATGATCGCCCAGCTTGTCGGCGCCGGCGGCCTCATCAAGCTTCTGTTGGGTCTAGACTACATTTATTCCGTCTTGATCGTCGGCATTTTGATGACGGTGTACGTCGTCTTCGGGGGCATGACAGCAACGAGTTGGGTGCAAATCGTCAAAGCCGTCTTGCTGATGGTCGGTACGTTTATCATTTCCATCATCGTCTTTGCCAAATTCGATTTCAGCATCGCCAAAATGTTCCATGAAGTCAAAACCGCAACACCGCTTGGCGAAGCGTTTTTAAACCCGGGCAACAAGTTTAAGGATCCACTCGATACGATTTCACTCAACTTGGCGCTCGTGTTGGGGACGGCCGGGCTGCCGCACATTTTGATCCGCTTCTTTACGGTCAAAGACGCCCCGACTGCGCGCAAATCGGTCGTGTATGCGACATGGATCATTGGGCTTTTCTACGTCATGACGATCTTTTTAGGCTTTGGCGCCGCCGCGTTTGTCGGCTATGACAAAATCGTCGCCGCCAACCCGGCCGGCAATATGGCCGCCCCGCTGTTGGCGGAAGCGCTTGGCGGAGATTTCTTGTTCGCTTTCGTCTCTGCCGTCGCCTTTGCGACGATTTTGGCCGTTGTCGCCGGACTTGTGTTGTCAGCCGCCTCGGCGTTTGCCCATGACTTTTACAGCCATATTTTGCGGCGCGGCCAGGCGACGGAAAAAGAACAAATGCTCGCCGCCCGCTGGGCATCCGTCGGCGTCTCGGTGTTGTCGATTTTGTTAGCGCTGTTTGCACAAAAAATGAACGTCGCGTTCCTCGTATCGCTCGCATTTGCGGTCGCCGCCAGCGCCAACTTGCCGACGATCGTATTCACCATTTTCTGGCGCCGCTTTAACACGACTGGAGCGATTACGGGGATGCTTGTCGGCCTGATCAGCGCCTTGGTGCTCGTCTTCTTCAGCCCGAACGTCTGGTCGCCGCAGCCGGGCGCCGCCATTTTCGTCGGCGAACCGCTCTTTAAGCTCGCCAACCCGGGCATCATCTCGATTCCGCTCGGCTTTATCGGTGCGATCGTTGGCACGCTCGTCTCGTCGAAAAAATCGGATGAAAAGAAATATACGGAAATTGTCGTCAAGGCAAATACTGGGATAGGACGCGTGTAACACAACAAAGAAGGGGCTGGCCCAAAACGTGCTTGCTGTAAATTAGCACATTATTTCAGAATCCCTTTTTCAAATTATTTCAGGCGGATTCGGAAATAATGTGCAAAATTTTTGCGGATTGTTCCGGATTTTGCACATTCTTTCGGAACGTTTGCACGCTCTTTCAGATGAAGATTTCCAGCG
>NZ_PIJF01000031.1:0-35662 GCF_002809985.1 Geobacillus sp. WSUCF-018B | reverse complement strand
TTTTGATTTTCCGTTCCTGTTTGCGAAGTGTCCGAGGTGTCCATCCGTGATCGTTGGTGATTTTGAGACGTTTCATGCAGAATTCCGCTCCTTTTCCATACTTTTCCTTAGGAGCAGTATAACCGGAGTGGGAACCACTTATACGAAGGTTAACTTTTCAATGAGCATATATATAGAAGGATGTATTCCTTCTAGCAGTTTCTTTTTTTGTTAATAAGAGAAAAAAGGAAGAGTTTTTATTGGAACAACTAATTTTTCTTGCGCCCCGTTTTCTAGGAACGCATCTGGAGCGGAACGAAATTGCGAGATTGGTACGGGTATGACATTCTTCTGAGCAAACGGGGGAGTGTTGGGTCATTTCAGCACATCCGTAAACAATAAATGGGAGGACAGAAAGATGACATATAAAGCAACAGTAGAAAAATGGCTTTCATATCCAGAGTTAGATGCAGAATTAAAACAACAATTAATTTCTTTGCAGCATAATGAAAAAGCCCTTGAAGATAGCTTTTACAAAAACTTAGAATTCGGCACAGGCGGTATGCGCGGGGAAATTGGTCCTGGTACGAATCGGATGAATATCTATACAATCCGCAAAGCATCGGAAGGATTAGCGCGTTATATCGTGGAACAAGGCGAAGAAGCGAAAGCGCGTGGTGTCGTGATCGCCTATGATTCCCGGCATAAATCGCCTGAGTTTGCGTTAGAAGTGGCGAAGACGGTAGGAAAACACGGCATTCGAGCATATTTGTTTAAAGAGCTTCGTCCAACGCCAGAGTTGTCATTTGCGGTTCGTTATCTTGGGGCGTTTGCCGGTGTGGTCATTACCGCAAGCCATAATCCGCCTGAGTATAACGGGTTTAAAGTTTATGGCCAAGATGGCGGACAAATCCCGCCAGCTGTGGCAGATGCGATTATTCAATACGTCAATGCGGTCGAAAATGAATTGACGGTTGAAGTAGCAAGCGAGCAAGAACTTCTGGAAAAGGGCTTACTTACATATATCGGCGAAGAAATCGATGAAGCTTACCTTCAGCAATTAAAAACGATTCAACTCAATCCAGAAATGGTTGCGAAAGTGGCGAAAGAGTTAAAAATCGTTTTTTCTCCTTTGCATGGCACAGCCAATAAGTTAGTCCGCGCTGGTTTAAAAGCATTTGGTTTTGAAAACGTGGTGGTGGTAAAAGAACAAGAACTTCCAGACCCGAACTTTTCCACTGTTGTCTCGCCAAATCCGGAAGAGCATGCCGCGTTTGCATTAGCGATTCAATACGGCGAAAAAATCGATGCTGACATTTTAATGGCGACCGACCCGGATGCGGACCGGCTTGGTGTCGCGGTGAAAAATTTAGATGGTGAATATGTCGTGTTAACAGGCAACCAAATGGGGGCGTTGATGCTGGAATATTTATTATCGCAAAAGCAGGCAAAAGGAATCTTGCCGAAAAACGGCGTTGTTGTGAAAACGATCGTGACGTCCGAAATCGGCCGTGCGATTGCCGAGCATTATGGTTTGAAAACGATTGATACGTTAACCGGGTTTAAATTTATTGGTGAGAAGATTAACGAGTTTGAACAAACGAAAGAATACACGTTCCAGTTCGGTTATGAAGAAAGCTATGGCTATTTAATCGGCGACTTTGTCCGCGACAAAGATGCGGTGCAATCGGCGATTTTTGCCGCGGAAGTAGCGGCTTATTATAAAACGCGGGGAAAAACATTGTATGAAGGGTTATTAGAGATTTTTGAAAAATACGGTTACTATCGTGAATCATTGCGCTCGCTAACGTTAAAAGGAAAAGACGGCGCCGAGCAAATCGCGAACATTTTAGCGGCCTTCCGCAAAGAACCGCCGAAAGAAATCGCCGGTGTGGAAGTTGTCGCGATCGAAGACTATTTGATAAGCAAACGCACCATTGTCGCGACAGGGGAAGAACAGACGATGGACTTGCCTCGTTCGAACGTGTTGAAATATCATCTTGCGAATGGCGCATGGTTCTGTTTGCGCCCATCAGGCACAGAGCCGAAAGCGAAGTTTTACTTTGGCGTGAGAGGAACATCGTTACAAGAGAGCGAAGAACTAGTTGCCGAATTAGAAAACGCAGTAATGACGATAGTCCATCAAATAGTTAACGTATAATTGGGGGATTGTATATGATTCTTGTTGTCGGCGGAGCCGGTTATATCGGCAGTCATTTAGTGAAAGAGTTAGTGGAAAAAGAGCAAGTGATCGTGCTTGATAACTTATCGACTGGCCATCGATATTTAGTGGATGACCGCGCGGTGTTTGTGCAAGGGGATTTAGGGAACAAAGCGGACCTTGAACCGATTTTTGAAAAATACCCGATTCAAGCCGTTATGCATTTTGCGGCGAACAGCTTAGTCGGCGAATCGGTGGTGAATCCGCTGAAATATTATCAAAACAACGTTGCCGCTACCTTAACGTTGCTAGAAACGATGCTGGAATATAATGTGAAAAACTTTATCTTCTCATCAACCGCGGCGACGTATGGGATTCCGAATGTCGAATTGATTACGGAAGATTGCCCAACAAATCCAATTAATCCATACGGCCGTTCGAAGTTAATGATCGAGCAAATTTTAGCGGACTTTGCTTCTGCGTATGGACTCAACTATATCGTCCTTCGCTACTTTAACGCGGCTGGGGCGCACGAGTCGGGAGAAATTGGCGAAGATCATAATCCAGAAACGCATTTAATTCCGATTGTCTTGCAGCATTTGTTAGGTCAGCGTGATAAAATCTCCGTCTTCGGTACGGACTATGATACACCAGACGGGACATGCATTCGTGACTATATTCATGTCACCGACTTAGCGAAGGCGCATATTTTAGCTTTGGAAGCATTGTTGGCGGGTAAAAAGAAAACCGCCATTTACAACCTTGGCAACGGCTTAGGCTATTCCGTCAAAGAAGTGATTGAAACATGTGAAAAAGTAACCGGCCGCAAAGCGGTAATCGAATACACTGACCGCCGCCCGGGCGACCCGGCGCGCCTTGTCGCATCCTCGCAAAAAATTTACGAAGAACTTGGCTGGAAAGCGGAATATTCATTAGAACAAATCATCGAAAGCGCGTGGAAATGGCATAGCCGAAATACTAAGTAAATTCAAAGCCTCCTGTTGAAGTAATTCAGCGGGAGGCTTATTTATGTTGGAGGTGACTGTTGTGACGAAGAAAAAGAATCTGCGACCAGAAACCGAGCGTTTCAAACATATATTGATCAAAGCGTATCAACGAGGGGAATTGTCCGCAATATGACCGCGAAAGACATGGTTCGGGAGCTTGTTCATCAGTTAAAACCAATTTTTAAAGGGAATCATCATAAGTAGTATTGGGAGGTATGTATGTCATCGTTTCAACAGCTGCCAAAGTCGATAAAAAACGATCCGCTACATTCTTCAAGATGTCCAGTCGCTGGAGGAGTTGGAGTGGATGGAAAAATGATTTATATTCAAAAACGGAAGAAGGAACTGAATCGTTTCAACCGGGGAGGATGGCGCTTTTGGCGAATGTGGTTATTGACGCATGTGGGGGATTGCTTTATTCGTTTGTGCGAATTTATTTACGACGGATATGTTCTGAAATGTAAAATTACGAATTCCCTCTATGTTTTGCATCATGGTTATAGAGATCCTCTGCTTCCTCTTCTAGCTATACCCGCTGCATCCATTTCATTGGTGAACTTCTCCATAACTACCCCATAGATGCTTCAAGATTGCTTTTTGTTATCTTCGCTTACGAGGAATCCTTTTTTACATAAAATTTCTTCCTCAATCATTACAAAACTATGATATGGATTGGTTTTTGAGAAGAAATCATTAATACGGTTGGGGTCAACATGTGTGAATAAGGGGAGAGTTGTAAAAACGTAAAATCTGTATTATAGATGTATGTGTAAAAGTAAATCTGGCTACTGGGGGAGATGATGCTAAATGGAGGCAAGTGAAAAAAAGATCAACGAGATACTGACGGAAAACAAAATTTATGAAATTCCTCCTTATCAACGGCCGTATTCTTGGGAGAAAAGCCATGCGCGCGAGTTGATAGAAGATATTTGCCAAGCTTATCAGCGTAATGACCCTGAATACTTTATCGGATCGATTATTACGATTGAAAAAGAACGCAACCGCCGTTATGAAGTCGTAGACGGTCAGCAGCGGTTAACGACTTTAAATATTATTTTTGCGGTTATGAAGCAGTTGATCACGCATCCTTCTAGTGTAGAGGATATTCAAAAACGAATTATGCCGGTAAACCCTTATACGGATGAACCGGAGCAGCCTCGCCTGATAGTCAGAAAACAAGATCAAGCATTTTTCCAGAAGTATATCCTCATGGGAGAAGATATAAGCTCTGCACAAGAAATGAGTGAAACTCAAGCGAAGTTTTATGACAATATGCTTGAAATCAAACAAGTAGTTTCAGAATTCAGCGAAGTCGAGTTGCGGCGGTTGGTCAATTATATTTTAGAACATGTATATGTTGTCTTTGTGGTCACCGATAACTTTACCTCCGCCTATCGGCTTTTTAATGTCTTAAATGCGAGAGGAATGTCTCTTTCCAACGGGGATTTATTAAAAAACCGGCTGTTTGAATATTGTGAAAGCAAGCCTCTTGAGAGAAGCCGAGTGGAAGAATGTTGGAATGAACTGGAGAATATCGTTGGCATTCGGCAGCTGGATAATTTCTTAAGCCATTTGCGGACTTCGATCAAAGGGAACAAGCAGCAGGAAATTCTTTATCAAGAGTTTGATGAGATCCTTGAAGAATATAAAGAAGCTCCCGCTCGTTTCGCTGAATTTCTCCTGCGCTCGGCTCATCATTATGAAAAAATTATGGAAAACGATTTCGATAATCATCTTAAGACGCAAAAACTCATCTCTTCCCTCCATCGGGTCGCTCATGATGAGTGGATACCTCCTGTGCTTGCGTTTCTAAATAAACCGGTGCCGGATATGGAATTCGCTGATTTTGTTGAATTAATGGAAAAAATCACGTACCAAAACTGGGTTCGCCGGCTTGGCAAAACAAAACGAAATACGGTTTATTATCAAGTGATTAATTTGATCAATAAAGGATGTTCAGCGGATGAACTGATTGAAACGGTTAAAAAATATGCGGATAATAAAGAATTTGAACAATTGATACGTGCGGATATTTACCATTCTCCTGCTGTAAAAGCAATACTCCTTCGCTTGGAACAAGAAAGCCAAGATCAGAGCGTGGTAAAACAATTCCATGGACGAATTACGGTGGAGCACATCCTTCCGCAAAAGCTAAAAGATGAATATTGGATCCAACGTTTCACGCCTGATGTTCATCAAGAATTGGTTCATAAGCTTGGGAATTTGACTTTATTAAGCGGTACGAAAAATTCAGCTGCGCAATACTATTCGTTTGATCGTAAAAAGGAAATTTATGAAAAGCGAAACAAAAAAGTGTCGTTTGATCTTACGAAAGAAATATTAGAGGAAAAGGAATGGACAAAGAATCAGATTCTCTCAAGACAAGAAAAACTGGTGAAAAAGGCGATGGAAATTTGGGGAATTCAATAGGGATTATGCCTGTTGTTTCTTGAATGTAGCTACTGTTGTCTATGAAGTTCCGACTGTTAATTGGTTGTCGTAAATACAAATTTTTATAATCGATTCTGAATATAAAGTGATGGTGTTATGAATTGGTATTGAAGAATCCTGATAGCAAAACGGAAAGAACGTTAAAATTGATGCAACAAAATAGCGGTCAATACGCTCTTTCAGTCCGAAATTTTGCTGATATGGTTACGATTGAAAATATTCGTGTTGAATCGCAAAAGGAGGATACAACAGTTACTATAACCCTAGTAAGTTTGGGGGACTATAGTTCATTTACCTTTCCTGAAATGTCTATCAATTTGATGGGAAAAAGATTATCAGCGGATGATATTGCTATGTTGCGAGTAAGGAGAATATTATTTGGTGAAGAATTACCTCGGTATGATCATTCTTCCGTATTGTTAGAAAGTATGATTATAAACCCCTCTAATGCAAAGATACAAGTGATTTCAAACCTTTTGCGTATCTTGAAAGAAAAAGGTTACACTATGGAACAGATCCGAGGAAAAGTGGTAGAACAACTCATTTTAACTGGGACACTACAGGAAATTGAGGATTTAACATTTGTTGTTGAGAATGGGGTAATCAAAAAAGTGTGCCTCCAAGGTTATCGTCCAAAATATTACGCAAATGTGGAACCAACAAAAATAGAAATCAATGAATCAGTAAATATTTAAAAAATAGTTTCCAATCATATTGTCCTTTTTTGGTTTTTGATGACCGAAATTTTAAATCGTTACGCCGTAATTTTATGATGAATGATAAATTTGCATCATTTAGTGTTAAAATACATAGTAAGATTGTACGAAAAAGGAACGATTAGCATTGTTGAGAGATGTCAGTAAGTGGGAACGAGTCGGGTATGGTAGAAAAAGTACACTGGAGAAAGAGGAATTGATATCTCCAGAGAAAATACATTATCTTATGAAATACCCGCGGCAGTTTAAAGAAGGAGTTTCTTGGGAGGATATTACAGAACTAATTGCCGCTGAAATTGGAGCTATATTTGGTTTAGAAATGATGAGTGTTGAGATTGTAACCAGAAACGGTAGAAGAGGATGTCTTCTACGAAATTTTGTAAAGGAATATGATGCAAAAATGGCTGAAGAAGGTGGAGTTTTATTATCAGCGCTAGTCGACGATTATAAGGAGCTCCAAGAATCCTCGTTGAAGGACATGGAACTCATTGATGCTGGATTCAAAATAATGAAGAAATTTGTGTATTGGGAGACCATAAAATCAGAGTTTATAGATATGCAATTGTTTGATATTCTTATTGGCAATCAAGATAGGCACCCATTTAATTGGCAATTGCTATTTCTTGAAACAGGAGCAAAATTCTCTCCCATTTATGATAACGGTGCTTCTTTAGGGTTTCGATTTGAAGATGAAAAGCTGATACAAATGGTCTCGAATCCCCAAGAAATGAACAAATATACGGAAAAAACAAGGGTTAAGGCGGGTATATTTGAAAAGAAAAAGGTCAAAGCTAAAGACTTGTTAACATATATTAGTAAAAACTTTACAGATGAGTTTAATCAAAGTATCCAAAAGTTAGTTGAATTTGATTTAATAAGGTATTCTGATTTTATTCAATCATTAGATATTTTAAGCGAGGCACAAAAAGACTGGTTATTGAATATAGTGCCTTTTCGAAGAAAGAAAATATTGGAGTGGATTGGAAGGGATGATCAATAACATGAAAAAAGTTCATACACTTTTAGTGGTTTGGCAAAATCCTAAAACCCGTTCTTTTTATCATATAGGAACTCTTTCTCATTATGATGGCTATTATGAGTTCACTTACACCTATAATGCCTCTGGTCACGGAAAACTGAAAGATGCATTGAATAACGGGTATATGTTGCATCCGGCTTTCCCAGACCCAACTAAAATATATCGATCAAAGGAGCTGTTTCCGGCGTTTGAACGCCGATTGCCGTCACCAGATCGTGCGGATTTTAAAGCCATTTTGTCCGATTTAGGCCTGAATGAGAATTCCACTAAGATGGACTTGCTTCAACAAACACGTGGGCGGTTAGCCAGCGACACTTATTCTTTTGAGCAACCGCTGCGTCTTGAAGACGATGGAAAGCTGCGTGTCAGCTTTTTTGTTCATGGCATGCGCTATCAAAATCTTCCTCAAAATTGGGCAACATGGCTAGCCATTAACGAAACGTTGAAATTAGTACAAGAACCAACAAACACTTATGATCCCCATGCTGTTGCTATCTATACTCACGGAGGGAAGAAGCTTGGATATGTTCCAGCCTTTTATAGTAAGGCCGTCTTTTCCTTGTTAGAAAATGGAGCGAACCCTTCTGTTCGTGTTGTGTATATGAATGAAAAATCAACTCCTCATTGGTGGCTGAAAGTAGCCTTTGAGTGCGAGATTCCTTCTTTCCAAGGTGCAACATTGGATGAATTAGCCCCTGTTATGGGATAATACCTGCCGTGCTTCGAAGTTTGTCAAAGATTTAACATTAGCAGGGATGGCTTGATCCATTGCCATGGCTATTTATAACCCTCGGCAACGGCTTAGGCTATTCCGCCAACGAAGTCGTTGAAACAGATGAAAAAGGGACCAGTCGCAAAGCCGTCATGGAATCCAACGACTGACTGAGCGCTCCGACGTGCTTTGTCGCCTCATCGGAGAAGATGGATAAGGAAACTGGACTGAGAAGCGGAATATTCGCTTGAAGATAATATTTTCAGTGCATGGAAGCGGCATCGTGGAAATGTGAAGGAAATACAGAGCCTCCCGCTGAAGGAGTGTTGTCAGCGGGAGGCTGATTGTTTATCTGCGTCAATCAATCAGTGTTAAAATCCAATCTTTTAAATCAATCATGCGTAAATGTTTTGGGGACGAATCGGTGCCAGTTATAATCATCGGCACTAGCGAATCTTGTTTATGAAGCCCCCCGTGGCTTGCTCCTCCAACATGAGTTGGAGAGCCTTCACCGATAAATTCAAATCCCGGTTTAGCACTTGCAACAAGATAATTTCCTCCATGAGAAGTCAGCGAGCTGTACAATCGGGCCAGTGCATCCGGATATTCATCATAAAAAATCTTATTGTTCTTTACCGTAAGATTCAAAACGCCTGCATCTCCTGCTAGATCCCACGATTGTTCATACTCATCCACCAATGGCCCATTCGGTTTAAAAATGAGTCTTCCCGGCCGAACTCCAGATATGACGTGCACGGATTCTTTTTCCATCCAGGCAATGACATCCACTCTGTCGTCTTTTTGCAGCGTTTTCGCGATATCTGGAAGTGGCGCTCACCACCCGAAATTTGTCGAAATATTGGTAATTGAAAGATAAAGGGGAGGGTATTACAATGATTGGTAAGAACTAATGTTCTGTGATTGGGAGGGATGGATGAGTGACGGTGAAGATTTTAAGCATTGGGTTAAGGGGGTTAGAAGGGTATCGGGTGCAGGTGGAGGTGCAGGAGGTGCCTGGGATTGCGGCGATGGTGATTGTTGGGTTGCCGGATGCGTCGGTGAAAGAGGCAAAGGAACGTGTTCTTGCTTCGCTTTATGCTTTCGGATGTGAGGACCCTCTAGGCAGAGAGGTGCGGCTTAAAAGCACAACATGGAATTATCATATTGTTGGTGGGGATCATACAAGGGAAGAGTTTATAGGCCAAGAAGATATGGTCAAGAGCGTCATTCAAGATCCTTGTTTTATATTGCCAAATAATCCGGACGATCAGCATGATACAAGACAAAAATATATAGATCTTGTGCAATTGCCTAAGTTTAAGTCGCTAAAGGCATTGGTCGTTATTGTCGACCATGAAGATGAAGCGTATGGTGACGTTGTTACCGTCATCGCCAAAAGCAGGTTAAACCAAGAGACAGGAGGTGCGATTTATGTTCGTCCAAAATTTACAGGAAAACGTTAAATACTCCTATGACTATGATCACGATGTTCTTTATATTTATTTGGGCGAACCAAAAGTGTCGTACGATGACGAAGCAGCTCCTGGTGTGTTTATCCGTTTTTCTGAAGAGGATGAGGTCATTACTGGCATTGTGATTATGGACTACAAGAAGCGGGATATTGAGCGTATAAAGAAGTTTATACCGGTGAATATTAATTTTCATATGATTAACGAACAAATCCATTAGTTTTGGCCGATTTTGCCTCTGCTATGGGCTCGACGATGTCGTCCTTCGCTATTTCAATGCCGCTGGGGCGCACGAGTCGGGGAGAATTGGCGAAGACCTCACATTTCGCACCCTCTCGACAAAGAAGCAGGTGTCAACCGCTCTGTCGCAGGGCGGTTGTTTTCAAGCAAATCTCCCACCTTTTCGCGGTTGCGCAGGTGGGAGAAGGGTCAAATGTATTTGATCATGGCTGTTTCATCGCAACAGTCCAGTTTCGGGCAGTTGACGCAATCAATCCACACTTTTTCCGGCAGTGTTGATTTGTTCACGATCTCAAACCCGCATTTTCGAAAAAACTCGACTTGGTAAGTAAAGGATATTAACCGCTTCACCCCGAGTCTGGCCGCCTCGTCGGCAATATGGTGGACGAGCATGCGGCCGATTCCTTTCCCCATATGGTCAGGCGATACGACTAACGAACGGACTTCCCCAAGATCGTGCCCTAGGATATGCAGCCCGGCGGTGCCGACGATTTGGCTGTTCTCCCTGGCGACATACATGCATTGCAAGTGCTGGTAGATGGACAGCAGCGAGCGGGGCAGCACGAGTCCTTTTTTTGCATAGTGTTGGATGAGCGCGTGCATGTCTTTGACATCGCTCGTGACGGCATGGTCGATTTGCATCGGGTTCCCTCACTATCGTATGATTATAGATTTTCTTTTTATAAATATACGATATTTTGTGTTTATATTCAATCGCGAATTTGCTGAGGCTGCCCGGTGCCGCATTTCTTTGCAAGCGAACCCTAGGTGAATGGTTGCGCTTTTTGGTTCAGGCGGGTATGCAGTTTCCACTCTCTTTTTCGCTGCCCCCCTCTTTTTGGCTGTCTTCCACCTCCCCTTTTGATCGCGTTGTCCGCTTTTTTTGCCCTTCTTCTAGAACGTGTCATTGCTGTTTGTCCGGTTGAAGTGTCGAACAGCTGTTTCGTCAAGCATCCAACGCTCATTTTCCTTCATGGAATGCCCGTATCCGTCCCAACGCTTGGCGAGCGCCATGCCGTTTCCATTGTCATAGGTTTTGATGAATTCGTGGAATAAAAAGGGTTTTTTGAGGGTATATAGAATCAGTTATAGATGGCATGAATTTCTTTTCACTTTTCATGGCCGATTGCGCTGCGGTGCACTGGAAAAGGCCGACGTTTGGGGTGAAATGAACAGAGAGTCTTCAGCAGGAAGGGCATAAGGTTGATGATGGGGGAAGCAATATCAGCTGGAAATGATTTTGCATGGGTGAGGCAATCCCGTTAACTGGACGCAGAAGCAAGTCAATGTTTACCTGAAAAACGCCGCTGGCAAGAGGGGATGCCCACGATAAACGACTGTAACGAAACGGGTAATGAGTACATACCCGAACCCATCAATCAAGGCCAAAGGTCCGAGACAGATGCGGTCGTCTTATGACTGGACATGTTTCTTCAGCGCACGGCGGTGTGTATCAACGGATAAAGGGAGGAGAAAGACGTGAAGGAAGAAATAGTGCTGGTAAAAATCCATCATACATTGGCAGAGGGAAAAGACTACTATGAAGCGATACGTGGAAACTGGCTGATAAACGAACGGAGATTCCCGTATATCCAGTATGTAGTAGGGATCAATCATGGAAAAATCGTTTGTGCTTTTCGTCCTGAAAAATGGGAAACTATCGAGGAAAAAGGGCAGAAAAAAAGGCGGTTTGAGGGCGTAGAGGCTCCCGTAGAAGTTCTGCAGAAGTTGCGACGGAAGGAAAGTGAAATAGCGAGGAGATTCAAGGGACAGAATCCCGTCAGGTATCTTTCTTTGGACGAACTGGAGAAAATGTAAACCGCACTTCAACAGCGGGCATCTTTGTTTATGGCTGAATATTTTTGCATGGTTGATCCTAGGCATAACGGCGGTGTGGCGAAATAAGATGTACATCGTGAGGGGGATTTTGGTTAACAGGGGACAGAGTCGGACGCCAAGGTGATGCATAAGGAACGAAAGCGCTAGGGACGGTGGGATTTGGCTGACGGGCATACAGACTAGTGGAATTAGGCCGGGGTGAGGAGAGGGCACAACACGGTGCGGAGATGGAAGGCAGCGCTGGCCTGTCGAGGAGGGAAGTCAGCTGCCAGGAACATGCCTCAGAGCGACACCGCGCGGGAAGATGGGGGGAAGGCTCGATGGAACAAGGGGAACAGATGCCATGGCTGCTAGACAGCAGACACGTCGAGATGGAATGTTTGAAAGAGATTGTGAAAAGCCTTAGCTACACAAAAGAGAAGTTGTTGGAGATCATCATCAACCCCGGAAATTACGACGAAGAGACGGTCCAAAGAGCGTGGGATCATTTGAACATGATCGACGAAGGACTATTGGCGAGGAAAGACGGGCTTCTTTCGGCGGAAATCCATCGTTCGCTCATAGAGATTAAAAAGAAGTTGAAAAAGATGAAGCGGCAGTGTGATAAACGGGAACGGCCACTGTCGCAAGACCGTGGCGACGGGGAATGAAGATGTCATCTCACTTGGCGCTTCTTTTTGAAAAGCTTGGTGGAGCGAATGGTTAGAAAGGAGGGGGCGCGTCTACATAACCGTTGTCATCTTGCTCGATGGTGGCGAAGGGGAGTGATTGTTCTGAGAGGATGTAGAATACATAACTTAGGAAAAAAAGACTTGGTTCTATAATCCTATTTATGGACAACATGTCTGTGAACGAGCAAGGATTGGGATTTAGACTGAATCGTTTATCCTGAGTCGCTATTCTTAAAAATATTTATGGAAGGGGAAGGATTAATAGGAAAAGTGTAGAAATGAAAAATAAATATTAGCGGAAGATGGGGGTGGGAAAGGAGAGTGGCGGATGGTCGGAGATGTGGCACATGGTGTGGCGCAACGGGAACACAGACGTGAACTTGACCGGGGAACAGGGCGGCGGCTATGAGCGGACGAGTCCGGACGGGAATCTGGAGAACAACTTCACGTCGGCCTGAAGACCTTTGGGGAGTGCGGTGCGTAACCGCGATGGATCGCAATCGATAGTTTTGACGATTGAGGCCGTTCACACATAGGGAAGGGGGGAGTCTGCAGGGTGTTGGATCGAATCAAAGGCGGACTGTTTGGGGTGGCGATCGGGGACGCGCTCGGGGCGACGACGGAGTTTATGAGCGTTGACGACGTCCGCCGCAAGTATGGAAAGGTGACGGACATCATTGGCGGTGGTTTCCTTGACTTGAAGCCCGGGGAAGTAACGGACGATACGGCGATGACGATCGCGGTAGCGCGGGGGATCATTCGCGATCCGACATGCCCGATTCATGACATTGGCGAGGAGTTTTTGCGGTGGTACGAGACCGATCCACCCGATGTCGGCACCATCATCCGCACGGTGTTGAGGCGGTATCAGGGCGACTGGTTTGCGGCCGCGGTGCAGGCTTGCGAGGAGTTAGGGGGAAGATGTGCAGGCAATGGATCGCTGATGCGCTGTTTGCCGATCGCATTGGCGTATGCGGACCAAGAGAAGATGGAAGAAATAACGGCTTTGCATTCCCGCATGACGCATGCGGACGAACGGGCGACGGAGGCGTGCCTGATTTACAACCGCATCGCCTTTCGGGTGCTTCAAGGGGAGCCGCTCGCCAAGGCGATTCGGAAAGAAGTGGAGCACACCCGCTATGAGCCGCTGCTTATGGTGACGCCTGCCTATCCTCCTGACGGGTATGTCGTCCATACGATGGGGTGGGTGTTGCATTGGCTGCTTCGTTGTGAATCGTTTGAAGATGTCGTCATTTCGGCCGCGAATATGGGTGGGGACAGCGATACGATCGCAGCCATTGCGGGAGGGCTGAAAGGGCTTGAAGTCGGATACAGCCAGCTGCCGAAGCGGTTTGTGGAAACGATCGGTTGCGCTGATGAACTGGAAAAACTGGCGGTGCAACTGGCCGATGTGCGAAGTTCGTTTGGATCGGAAGCTGTGCAGGGGTAGGGGGACGGAAAAAGGCACTTGTTATCGTTGGGGAGAGGGCATGAAAAGAGCCGCGCGGTTGCGGCTCTTTTGTGCTGCCTATCGGTCCATTTCCTTTGCGAGGTCGGCGACTTCGGCGACGGTCAGTCCGGTTCGTTTGGCGATCTCGTGAATGGGAAGAACATCAAGCAAATTTTTGGCGATTTCGATGGCCTTCCGTTTTTCCGTTTGCTTGATCGCCTGCTCCTTTTCTTGCATGACTCTTTGCACTGCTTGTTCTTTTTCTTGTATCACTCTTTGCACTGCTTGTTCTTTTTCTTGTATCGCTCTTTGCACTGCTTGTTCTTTTTCCTGCATCACTTTCTTCAACATTTCTTCTTTTTCTTGTTCAAGTTCTTCGACTAACAGGCGAAACACTTTGTTCATTTTGATCCACTCCTTTACATTTTCGGCGTATGACCGGTCGATGAATTTGTCTGTGGCGGTCAGGACGCCGGCGATGATGTGCAGCTGTTTCGGTTCGTCGTCGATCGTTTTTGCCAGTTCGATCGTTTTTTCGATCATCGTTTGCCGGTCGAAGCGGGTGTGCATGAGCGGCACGAGGATGAGTTTCATCGTTTCTTCCGGAGTGAGCGGTTCGCCGTTGTGGACTTTTTCTTCAATGGCATGGAAAATCGCATCGCCGTTGAATTCGCCAAGCAGCACCGCTTTGGATGAAAGAAGCACGTCGCCGGCGTCAAGCTGTTCGCGGGCGCTCGTGACATCGCTTGTGTAAATGACCACAATGCGAACCGGACGGATTCGTTTTTCCTGTTGATAGTATGTGTGAAGGAGTCGACAGGCATAATCGAGATACTTCAAATGGTTGTCGAGAAATCGTTCGTTGCTTTCGTATTCCAGAAGCAAAATGGAATCGTCTTCGAGAAGAAACACGGTGTCGGCGCGCCGTTCGTCCGCCCGAACAGACGGAAATTCGGTTGGCAGCACTGCTTTGATCCGCGGGAGTCCGTGAAGTCCGTATACATCGAGGGCTTGGTTTTGGTACAATGCGCTGAGTGATTTGAACAAAATGTCCTTGGCGTGATGCGAGATCCCGCCCGCCATCGTCTCCACTCCATTCGCTTTTTATCTTATCTAAATTATACTACTTGACCGACCGGTTGTCAGCTGCCATCGTGAGCGGGAACACGGTATTCGTTCGGTGGGAGCGCATGGCATCTCCTTGAAACAGAAAACAGGTTGCGACCCGGAACAGATGGATGAATGGTGCTGTTTTGCCCTCACGGACGGATGAACACTTCCGTTCCGTTCGGGACGATGGAGGCGAGCTCGAGCACGTCTTTGTTGTGCATGCGGATGCAGCCTTTGGATACGTATTTGCCGATCGAGGACGGGTCGTTCGTGCCGTGGATGCCGTAATGGAGTTTGGATAAGCTTAACCACATCGCGCCGAACGGCCCGCCTGGGTTTGGCTGGCGGTTGACGATGACAAAGTCGCCGACGGGGGTGGCGGTGACCATTTTCCCGACGCCGACGGGATACGTGCGGATCGTTCGTCCCCGGTGTTTTAACGTCAGCTGGCGGCGGCTGATCGAGATGTGGATCGTGTAGGGAATCGATCCTTTCGGCGGAAGGTGGGGGATGACGATCTCCTGCCCGGGAAAGATGACGGACGCGGCGGTCAACCCATTGGCGCGAAGGAGCGCCTCAACAGATGTGCGGTAGTCGCGGGCGATGGAGGCGATCGTTTCCCCACGTTTGACGATATGTTTGTACATGGCATTTCGCTCCTTTTTTTCGCTGGATGGAGAAAATAGCTCCGATTGATGATACATTAGTGTATGAGAAGATTCGAATAAGGTTGCTCAAATGGGAAGAGAGTCTCATGCGCATGGCATGCGGCCGCCAATGCCGTATGAACGCGCTGTGCGTTAGTCTATACTTGATAGGGAGCGTTGCCTAACGGGTGTTTCTTGTCAAAACGTGTAGGTGAAAAAGGAGGATGGCGCGAATGAGAACGTTTGTCCTAAAACCGGAAGGACAGAAGGTTGATTATGAGCTGTATGCCGAGCTCTCCCCTGTCCCGCTTGAGATCATTGACGGCGATCTCTTTTTTACGAAAGAGGAGCGGGAAAACTTGCTTAAGCTGTTGATATACAATGTCGGCATTAATCGGACGCTTGAGATCATCGAGGAATGGAAGGAGCGGTGAAAGCGGCGCCCGGTCGATATCGGGGCCGCATCGATGTTGGGGGTTACGGGCGGTAAGGGAACAAAATGTTCTTTTCCCCTTTTTCTTTGGCGACGAAGACGTCTTGATGGATTTCGAACACGCCAAAAGCGCTATGGAACGTCTGAATGACGCGGACGCGATACACGTCGTGAAGCGGTTTGTTCTCATCAGACATCGACCATGACGACAGTTTTTCCACCTCATCGATGCGGTAGTCGAACGTCTCGACGCCGAAGTCTTGCATAAAGACGTGGGCGCGGCGCTGGATGTAGACGTCTTTTGGGAATTTCTTTTTCATAAGCGGGTGAAACAGCTCCCAAGAGCTGCCAAAATCCCCTGCCTGCTCGTAGCGGTAAAACGTGTCCACGATTTCCTTCGCCTCGTTTCGTTCGTTCGAAAGAAACAGGGTCAAAATCGCCACCAACACAGCGGCGGCGGTGAGAACCGCCACCCCCGTCTTGGTTCGGATCGTTTTTTGGCGGTAGCGTGGGAACATGGGGTCTTCTCTCCTCTCTATTATACCATATGCACGATGGACGGCGGATATGGGCAGGGAAAGGGCGGAAGCACCGTGGCATGTGTCACAGGATAGACATACGGCCGCATTTTTTAGTCAAAAAATTCATCAGAGTGTAGTAAAATGGATGGCAGAAGTTGTTGGAAATGATGCACTAGCGTGAGAAACGGTGGTTTGTCCTATTTGGAGGCGGGTGAAAAGGCGGAGCGTTTAGGGCTCCGTTTTTCCTTTGCCGTTCCGCTGAAAACAGAGATGCAGGAGAGGTAGAGAGTGATGCGGAAATCATTTATTTATGCGCTGTTGGTCGCCATTATGGTTGCTTGGGGCTTGAACGTGACGGCGTTGAAAATTCTTGTGGAGCATTTTTCGCCCGTCGCGTTGACAGCGCTGCGCATTCTAACGGCCGGGTTGGTCGTGCTTTTGTTTTTATGGGGGATCGGCAAGCTGGAACGAGTCAGTTGGAAGGAGGCGAAACAGATTGGCGTGGCCGCCTTGTTCAGCGTCGTGGCCCATCACTTCTTTTTAGCGTTGGGAATTGCGAGGACGACAGCGGTGAATGCGGGTCTTGTGCTAGGGCTTGTGCCGCTTGTGACGGCGCTGTTGGCGATCGTGTTTTTAGGCCAGCGGCCGACGTTGTTTCGGCTGCTTGGCATCGCGCTCGGGTTTTTTGGCGTCGTGTTTGTTGTGGCGAGCGGCGACGGGGGCCTTGGCCATTTGTCCATTGGGGATGTGTACGTCTTTTTGGCTGTTTTGGCGCAAGGGATCAGCTTTATTATGATCAAAAAAGCGACGGTCGAGGCGCGGGTGATGACAGGGTGGATGCTCGTCTTCGGGTCGCTTTGGCTGTTTGTCTTAAGCCTCGTGCTCGAGCCGAGCGGCCTATCGAGTTTGAAAGAAGGCACGCTTCCGCTTTGGATGATTTTCCTTGCTTCGGCGGTCGTCGCGACGGCGCTTGGCCATATGTTTTATAACCAGGCTGTTCAACACCTTGGTCCCGCTGAGTCGGCGGTGTTCATCAACCTCAATCCACTCTTTTCGTTGCTTGGGGCGCACTGGTTGCTTGGTGAGCCGATTTCATGGATGCAGTTGGCTGGTTTTCTCTTCATCGTCGCGGGCGTGATGTTCGGCAGCGGGGGGATGGATGATGTGGTCGCCCGTTTCCGCCGGGCGAAAGTGGCGGCTGGGGGAAGGAAGGCGGGGATGTAGTAGCCTTGGAATCCCCCACTTCTAGGCCTTGCGTGCAAGTGGCGAAACATTCATATCCAGGAATGGAGGGGGCTTCACATTGCGGTCGGCGTCTTGGCTGTCTCTTCTCGAAAAGGGACGGCCATTTTTTTACCTTGGGCAGGATGTTACCTAATGTTGTCGAAAAAGAGAATACGAAACGTATTCGTGTGAGGTGAATGTATGGCGATCGATCACGACCGGTTGTTCAAGGAGTTGTTGCAGACGTTTTTTGAGGAATTTGTGCTCCTCTTCTTCCCGGATATGCACGAACATATTGATTTCAACCATTTGTCGTTTTTGTCCGAAGAGCTGTTTACGGACGTAACGGCTGGGGAGAAGTACCGCGTTGACCTGCTCGTCGAGACGAAGTTCAAAGGAAAAGACGGATTGATCATTGTTCACGTAGAAAACCAAGCGTACGTTCAATCGTCATTTCCAGAAAGAATGTTTCTTTACTTCAGCCGCTTGTTTGAAAAATACCGCACTCCGATCATTCCGATTGCCGTCTTCAGCTATGATGCCATCCGAGATGAACCCTCTTCGTTCACGCTCTCCTTTCCGTTTGGCGATGTGCTTGACTTTCGCTTTTTCCATGTGGAGTTGCGCAAGCAAAACTGGCGCCAATTCATCCGCACCGACAACCCGGTGGCGGCTGCGCTGCTTAGCAAAATGGGTTATACTGAAAGTGAACGAGTGGAACTGAAAAAGCAATTTTTGCGCATGTTGGTGCGTCTTGAGCTAGACGAGGCAAGACAGCGTTTGTTGATGGGCTTTTTTGAAACGTATGTGAAGCTGTCCGATGAAGAAGAACAACAGCTTCGAAGCGAGGTGGAACAAATGGAGACGAAAGAAAAAGAACGCGTGCTGGAATTGATCATTTCGTACGAGCAAAAGGGAAAAATTCAAGGCCGAAAGGAAGGACGGGAGGAAGGGCGCAAAGAGGGAGCGGAACAAGAAAAACGGCACATTGCGAAACGGATGTTGATGAAAGGGTTTGATGCGCAGACGATTCACGAACTGACCGGATTGCCTGTGACGGAGATTGAGGAAATGAAACAAAGCGGCTTCAAGTGAATGGAAATCAAACAGGCGGGGCAAAAGGCCAGCCCCGCCCTAGCGCGTTGGTTTTGCTGCTGTGGATTCCCGTTTGATCAGTTTCGTAGACAATAGCACTTCCTGAAAAGGTTCGTTCGGGTTGTCCCACCGCCATCGCAACAATTCCACTGCTCGTTTGCCGTAGCGCTTCAGGTCGATGTCGACGGTCGTGATTTTCGGCGTGGCGATTTGCGATAGTTGTCCGTTATCAAAGCTACAGACGGAGACATCGCCAGGTACGTTCAGGCCGTATTGTTGGAGGCTGGTGCTGACGAAAAAGCCTAATCCGTCATTGACGCAAAACCAGGCGGTTGGTTGCTGCTTTAGCTCTCGTATGTAGTTGGCGATCGCTGTTTCGTCCTCTTGTGCGTGGCAAAATATCCATTCCTCGTTCGGTTTCACCCCGTAATCTTTCAACGCCAATAAATACCCTTCATACCGTTCTTGATAGCTCGGTGAATAGTGAATGTCGCCGACAAACGCAATATCGGTATGGTTGAGCTCCAACAAATGCTGGACAGCCACATACGCCCCGAACCGATTGTTGGTCAGCACCGCATCGGTATTGACTGGCTCGGCTCGCCCATCTTAGCCCCGCTCGTCATTGCGCTCATGATGGCGTGGAAGTTTGTCGGCTATTATGCGCTGCTGTTTTTGTCCGGCTTGGAAAGCATCCCGAAAGAAGTGTATGAAGCGGCGGAAATGGACGGAGCGATCGGCTGGAAGCGGGTTTGGCACGTGACGATTCCGATGCTGTACCCTTCGTTTTATACCGTGACGATTTTGGCGGTCGGTTTGATGTTTGGCATTTTCACCGAACCGTATGTGTTGACAGGCGGTGGGCCGGAGTATGCGACCCATACGTGGCAGCTAGAGATTTACAACCAGGCGTTTGAAAAATTAAATGCGGGGTATGGAACCGCGGTCGCGATTATCAATTCGATCGTCACCTTTGCGTCGATTTTCGTCTTTCGCAAGGTGTTGGAAAAATGGGGTGGCAAACATGGCTGGGAGTAAAACATGGAAGGTCGGACTGCTTTATGTTTTGGCGTTTGCCGTTTTGTTCGTCATGGTGTTTCCGTATTTGTATATGGTGTTAGGCTCTCTTGCCCCATGGAATGAGGTCGACCGAAAGCTGATCCCGTCGTCATTGACGCTTCGCTCGTATGAATGGTTGCTTCAAGGCGGCGAAGATGTCGTGCCGCGTCCGTGGCTTCGGGCGTTTTTCAATAGTTTGCTCGTCACGTCAGCGTCAACGCTGCTCATGCTTGTGACGGCGGTGATGGTTGGCTATGCGCTGTCGAAAGTGAAGTTTAAAGGGAGGCAATGGGTCAACAACGCGATTTTGTTTCAAATGTTTTATCCGTCGATCATTTTGTTGATTCCGCTGTTTTTGATCGTTCGCTATTTCGGCTGGTACAACACGTATTGGGCGATGATCTTGCCGAAGGCCGTCAACTTGTGGGCGATCTTTATGTACACGAACTTTTTCCGCAGCATTCCTGATGAATTGATCGAAGCGGCCAAGATGGATGGAGCGGGCCATTTCACCATTATTCGCCGCATTGTCTGGCCGATGTCGCGCTCGATCACCACGATTATTTTCTTGTTCCTTTTCATGGAGCGATGGGTGGAACTGCTTTGGGATATGCTGGTGGTGAATAATGAAAAGATGTTGACGTTAAACGTGCTGTTGGCGCAAATGTTTGGGCCGTACGGCGGCTATCCGGGGCCGATGTACGCCGCCTCGGTGCTTCTCACGCTGCCGATTTTGATTTTGTTCCTTTTGTTTAGCAAGAATTTTAAGGAAGGGATGCAATTCATATTAAAATAATAAAAACATCATAATCGGAAGAGGGAGCAGGGAGAGACGTGATGCAGACAAGGACGCCGACCATGAAGACTTGCCAGACGCTGCTTGAGGAATTTCAGCGTGCACCGCAGCCGCTCAAGGCTGAGAAGCTCGTGTTTGCCGGTGTCGGTGAGCGGGATGTGTACAACATTTCCGCGCCGTTTGAAGACGATGGCGAGTGGGTCATTGCCGGAAGGGTGGAGGCACGAGACAGCGAGCAATCCGAAGTCTACTTTTTCGTCGAGCGTGAAGGGACATGGGTGCCGCGGGAAGGGGCGCCGGTGTTTGCGCTGCAGGATCCGTTTGTTTCGCGGGTGCACGGGCATCTTGTGTTTGGGGGGGTGGAGACGTTTCCGCATCCCGTGCTTCACGGGAAGCTGTATTGGCGGACGGTGTTGTACCGCGGAAACACGATCAAGGAATTGGCGCATTTTTTCACCGGTCCCGACGGGATGAAAGACATTCGTCTTGTCGAGCTGCGGGATGGGTCGGTTGGGGTCTTCACCCGTCCGCAAGGGGCAAAAGGCGGACGCGGAAAAATCGGCTTCACCCGCATCGGTGCGCTCGATGAGTTGACGGTGGAGGCGATTGAGAAGGCTCCGCTCATTGACGGCCAATTTTCGGATGAAGAATGGGGCGGCGCCAATGAGGTGCATTTGCTTGACAATGGGCTCGTCGGCGTCTTGGGCCATATCGCTTGTTTCGATCAGGAGCGGAACCGTCATTATTATCCGATGGTGTTTGCGTTCAATCCAGATACGGGGGAAGCGTCGGACATGGAGTTGATCGCCACCAGAGCCCATTTCCTCGATGGCCCGGCGAAGCGTCCGGATTTGGCGGATGTCGTGTTTAGCGGCGGACTGATTCGCAAAGGGGACGGCACGGCCGATTTTTACGCTGGAACAAGTGACGCAGAAGCGCAAAAACTCACGATCGTGGATCCATTTACGAAATACGAAAGGCAGGGGTGACGATGCACCTTTACCGCTATGAAGAGAACCCGCTCATTACGCCGAACGATGTGCCGCCGCACCACGACGGGTTTGAAGTGATCGGGGCGTTTAACGCTGGGGTGGCGAAATTTCAAGGGGAAGTGTTGCTGCTTCTTCGGGTGGCGGAGCGGCCGATGTCGGATGACCCGAACATCGTGAAAGCGCCGGTATGGAACCCAGAGACGGGGAAGGTCGATGTTTACGAATTTCGCAAAGACGATCCGCGCTATGATTTTTCCGATCCTCGGGTGATCAAAGAGGCGGGGGCGGAGCGGTTCGCCTATTTGACGTCGCTTTCGTATTTGCGCCTCGCCCGCAGTCGGGACGGGCGGCGGTTTACGATCGACGACCGCCCGTTCGTCTATCCATCGAATGAGCTCGAGACATTTGGTATTGAAGATCCGCGCATTACGTACATTGACGGCACGTATTACATTTATTTCAGCGCCGTGTCGCCAAAAGGAGTCGGCGAGGCGATGGTGTCGACAAAAGACTTTCAGACGGTGACGCACCACGGCATGATTTTCGCTCCGGAAAATAAAGATGTGCTCATTTTTCCGGAGAAGATCAACGGCAAGTATTACGCCCTTCATCGCCCGGTGCCGCGAAGCAACGGCCGCCCTGAGGTGTGGATTGCCGAGTCAGAGAATCTGCTTCATTGGGGGAATCACCGCTTTTTGTTCGGTCTGCGCGAAGGGAAGTGGGACAGCGCCCGCATCGGCGGCGGGGCGGTGCCGATCAAGACGGAGCGCGGCTGGCTTGAGTTGTACCACGGCGCGTCCGATGACCATCGCTACTGCATGGGGGCGGTGCTCCTCGATCTGAATGATCCGTCGAACGTTCTCGCCCGCTCGGAGCGGCCGCTCGTCGAGCCGGAGGCGGATTACGAAGTGAACGGCTTTTTCGGGCGCGTTGTTTTTTCATGTGGCGCGCTCGTTGAGGGTGATATCGTGAAAATGTATTACGGTGCCGCCGATACGTCGATGGCGTGTGTGGAACTGCGGCTTAGCGATATTTTCGCTTCGCTCGGCAAGGGATGAAAAAGAGCGCCTGCGCATTAGGGCATGGACGGAAACGCCTAAACAGATCAGGCGTTTCTTTTTTTTGTCGTTATCATATAGCGGGTTGAACGTTTTTTTCGCCGACAAGGATCGGGATACATTTCTTCTTGGCTAGGAAGATTTGATATAATGGAAAACAACGTCGATGTATCGTACGTATCCATACTGATGCAGGCTTGGCGTGCGGAAGCCGCGCGCGCTGGTCGGGGCAATGGTGGTGACGGCATGACAATCAAACGTTCATTATGGTTGAAGTTGTCGACGATTCAGTTGATCATTCTGTTTTATTTGGCGGCCGTCGCGGTGTCGACGGTGCTGTTATGGCTGCCGATTGTACATCAGCCGGGAGTGGAGCTTCACTGGATTGATGCGCTGTTTACGGCGGCGAGCGCCATTAGTGTGACCGGGTTGACGGTTGTGTCGATTCCGGAGACGTTTAATACGTTTGGGATTGTTTTGTTGATTGTGATGATGCAGGTGGGCGGCGTAGGGTTAATGATGCTTAGTACGTTCATTTGGCTGTTAGTTGGCAAAAAAATCGGGTTTCGTGAGCGGCAGCTGATCATGACCGATCAAAACCGTCTTGCGCTCTCAGGGCTCGTGAAGCTCACGCGGGACATCTTTTTCTTGATTCTGGCCATTGAAGCGGTCGGTGCGCTGATTTTGGGCGTGTATTTTTTGCGTTATTTTCCGACGTGGCCGGAGGCGCTTTTGCAGGCGGTGTTTGCGTCGGTCAGTGCCACGACGAACGCCGGGTTTGACATTACCGGCCAGTCGCTGATTCCGTTCGCCGGTGATTATTTCGTGCAAGTCATCCATATCATTCTGATCATTCTAGGCGCGATTGGCTTTCCTGTGCTCATTGAGGTGAAGGAGTTTTTGTTTGCGCGCGACCGAGGGCGCTACCGGTTTTCGCTGTTTACGAAGTTGACGACGGTGACGTTTTTTGCCCTCGTCTTCTTTGGCACGGTGGCGATTTATGCGCTTGAATGGAGCCATTTTTTCGCTGGAAAGCCGTGGCACCGGTCGCTCTTTTACGCCTTGTTTCAGTCGGTGTCATCGCGCAGCGGCGGGCTGGCGACGATGGATATGAACGAGTTTTCCGACCCGACGTTATTGCTTTTGAGCGCGATGATGTTTATCGGTGCTTCCCCGAGCAGCGTTGGCGGGGGCATCCGGACGACGACGTTGGCGGTGATTTTGTTAACGGTTTGGCATTATGCGAAAGGGCGCTCAGCGGTCAAAGTGTTCGGGCGTGAAATTCATGAGGAAGATATTTTAAAATCGTTTGTCGTCTTTATCGGCGCGCTGTTCCTTTGTTTTGCGGCGGTTCTTGCGCTTTCCGTCTCGGAATCGTCACTTCCTGTCGTTATGCTTTTGTTTGAAGTATGTTCAGCGTTTGGGACGACCGGGCTGTCGCTCGGCATTACCTCTGAGCTCAGCCCGTTTGGCAAGCTGGTGTTGGTGATCGTCATGTTCATCGGCCGGGTCGGCATTATTTCGTTTTTATGGCTCGTCCGCGGCCGAGCGGTGAAAGATAGCTACCATTACCCGAAAGAACGAGTCATTATCGGCTAGAAGAGGAGGAAGGAATCATGAAAAAAGTGCGCAAAGCGATCATTCCGGCAGCGGGCCTTGGGACGCGGTTTTTGCCGGCGACAAAGGCGATGCCGAAGGAGATGCTTCCGATTGTCGATAAGCCGACGATTCAATATATTGTGGAAGAGGCGATGGCATCAGGCATTGAGGACATTATCATCGTCACCGGGAAAGGGAAGCGGGCGATTGAAGACCATTTTGACTACGCGTTTGAGCTCGAGCAGCTGCTGAAGCAAAAAGGAAAATTGGACTTGCTTGAGAAAGTAAAAGAGCCATCCAAAGTGGACATCCACTACATTCGCCAAAAAGAGCCGAAAGGGTTAGGGCACGCGGTCTGGTGCGCGCGCAATTTCATCGGGGACGAGCCGTTTGCGGTGTTGTTGGGCGATGATATCGTCCAAGCGGAAAAACCTTGTTTAAAACAGCTCATTGAGCAGTATGAACAAACGTTCAGCTCGGTGATCGGCGTCAAGCGCGTGCCGGAGGAAGAGACGCACCGTTACGGGGTCATCGACCCGCTCGAGCAGCAAGGCCGGCGCTACCAAGTGCGCCGCTTTGTCGAAAAACCCGCTCCGGGCACAGCGCCGTCGAACCTCGCGATCGTCGGGCGGTACGTGTTGACGCCGGAAATTTTCTTGTTTTTGGAGAAGCAGGAGGTCGGCGCAGGCGGGGAGATTCAGCTCACCGATGCGATCGGGCGGCTGAATGAAATTCAGCGTGTCTTTGCCTACGAGTTTGAAGGAAAACGGTACGATGTCGGGGAGAAGCTCGGCTTTATCGAAACGACGATTGAGTTTGCCTTGCAAAACGAGGAGCTGCGGGATGACTTGCTTTCGTTTTTGGAGCAGATTGTGGCGAAGGAGAAGCGGTGAGGACAAGCGGCGAAATGGGGGTGCATGCCAAACGCGGTTGGCCAAAAATAGGCGCGCGATCTGCATGAATGGCGAACCGTTTGGTGGCGGGATGTTGGTGATCATCTAGGCTGGATTGCAACATCTGCTTGTACGGTGAACCGTGTGCTCTGACGCATGGCGGCCTTACAAGTCGGAGCAGCACGGAAAAAACGATTGCCCGGCATGTGTTCGTTTTGTGAAATTTTTGTCGAAATGTTCGTGTTGTTCCGTGAAAATGGGACGGTTACAATGAAATTAGAACAAATGTTCTTTGTTGAATTCGTTGCCATATAAAAGGAGAGGGCAGGTGGACTCGGTATGATTCAAGCGTTTGAGGTTGAACATTTCGAAAACATTTGATGCATTCAATTGGACGAGCTAAAGAGCATCAATTTGTTTAGTGGGAAAAACAATGTTCGGAAAACGACGATTTCAAGTTCCGGGTGTATTTTTTCTCAAGATCATTAACACGCGGGGCGATCATATAGACTGAAAATGGCCGCAAGAGGAGGGTAGGTATGGCTCGCATTCGCATTGAGCATTTTGGGCCAGTGGGGCTGTTTGATGAGGAGATTACCGATGTAACGATTTTGATTGGTCCTCAAGCGAGCGGAAAAAGTACGATTAGCAAACTGATTTTTTTCTTCCGCTCTATTCCGGATGAATGGGTAAATTATTTGCTTTCGTCCCGACAAACGGATGAGCACAGCCCGTTTTTTGAGTTCAATAAATATCTTAGGAGAAAATTTGTCGGCTACTTTGGAACGACAAAACATATGAGACCGTTTCACATTCGTTATGAATATAGTGACGGAAAATTTGTGCGTCTTGACTTAAAAGATGGTTATGTGCAAATCCACTTTAGCGATTCCTTGAAAAAGGGGATTTTAGAGACGTTCAAGCACGTTATTCAGTTGAAAAAAGAGACGCAATATCAAGAGCGGCTGTTGACTGATTTTTGGAATGTCTCATCTTGGAAAGCGCGGCAACAAAGTGTTGTGGAAACAATTAAAACGTCTATTGATGAAGTATTTGGCGATTCGAAAACATCGATCTTCATTCCGGCAGGTAGAAGTTTAGTCGCGACGTTGTCCGATCAGCTGCAAGATATTAACCCACGGCAACTCGATGTCTTGACAGAACAGTTTATCGAACGAATTAACTTGCTAAAGAAGGCGTTTTCGCAATCGTTTGAGGAAATTGTCGAGGATCGGAAAAAATTTTCGACAGAGAAAATTGACTTTGAGGCGATTCGGTTTGCCATTGATATTATTGAGCGGGTGATGAAAGGAAAGTACATGTTCTCTGACCAGGGAGAAAAAATCTTTTTTAATGAAAGAGAGTATACAAAGCTAAAATTTTCATCCTCAGGGCAACAAGAAGTAGTGTGGATTTTGTTGCTTATATTCACGGTTATTTTGGAACGGCAACGAGTGTTTATGGTGATTGAGGAGCCTGAGGCTCACTTGTACCCGAGCGCGCAAAAAGAAATGGTCGCCTTGTTTGCATTATTGCTAAATGCGACGGATAATACGCTAGTGATTACGACTCATAGCCCATATATTTTATCCGCTTTCAATATTTATTTGTACGCGGCTAAGATTGGAGAAAAGCTAGATCGACGCGCCGAGCCGATTGTGGACCGAAAGCTGCGCCTTTCTCCGGAGCGGTTAAAGGCCTACATGCTAGAGAGCGAGGGAGGGAGATTCCGCTACCGAAGCATTATCGATGATGAATTACGGTTAATCCAGGCCGAAGCGATCGATGAAGCATCGTCTGCCATCAACCGTGTTCTGGATGAGCTTATGGAGGCGGAGGAAGAGGGGGAATAAACATGGCTAAGGAGGGGTTCGGATGATTCGCGCCATGGTCGGCGATCTGACCAAAGTGGAAGGAGTCGAGTACATTTGCAATGCCGCCAACGGCATCGGGCCGATGGGCGGCGGCGTGGCAGCGGCGATCCGTCGGGCGGGGGGACGTGTGATCGAGGAGGAAGCGATCCGCGTCTGTCAAGCGCAAGACCCTAAGTCCGGCGATTTGTACGTGACAGGAGCAGGCTCGCTGCCGTTTCGCGGGGTCCTTCACTTAGTGACGATGAAGCAGCCTGCAGGGGCGACGTCGTATGACATCGTTCGGGCGTGTCTCGAGCGGCTCGTCGCGCACTGTCGGGAGAACGGAATCAAGAAGGTGGCGTTGCCAGCGCTAGGGACAGGCGTCGGAAGGCTTGACAAAGAAAACGTGGCGCAGTTGTTTGTCGAGGTGTTGGGTCCGGTCGAGGATGTAGAGTTTGTGGTGGTGGATATTGATCAAGCATTCATCCGTTTTGTCCAACAGCGCCAATAAAGGGAGAAAAAGGGCCTTGACTTCGTCTTGGCCCTGCTTTTTTGGCAATGAATAACGTGTTTCCTTCTTTCTCATATCATATTATAATAAGAACACACGAATGAATGAGTTTCATTGACTTTCTCATCCGGCCGACAGGAGGTGGCATCATCGTTGATGTCCGAATGACGAAGCCGGTGTGAAAGGGAGTGGGGTTTCCTGTTCGAACCGCGATCAGGAAAAACAGCCAAAAATGCCAATGCGGGCGTTTTTGGCGCCATCCGGAGGGATGAATCATGTTATTCTCATTGCCAACATTAAAGACATGTCAAGTGTTAGTGGATGAATTTCGTTCGGCCCCACAGCCGTTTGAGCCGGAAAAGCTTCGCTTTGCGGGTGTGGGGGACCGAGACGTTTATAATATTTCCGCACCGTTTGTGGATGAAGGAGAATGGGTGATCGCTGGGCGCGTCGAGGCGCGCGACAGCGAGCAATCGGAAGTGTACTTTTTCGTCGAGCGCGACGGCGTCTGGGTTCCTCGTGACGGGGCGCCGGTGTTCGCCTTGCAGGATCCGTTTGTGGCGCGCATTCACGGTCAGTTGGTGTTCGGCGGCGTGGAGACGTTTCCGCATCCGGTGTTTGACGGCGAGCTGAGCTGGCGGACGGTCTTTTACCGCGGCCGCAATATCTGCAGTTTGAAAAAGTTCGCCGAAGGGCCGGACGGAATGAAAGACATTCGCCTTGTCGAGCTGAAAGATGGCTCGATCGGCGTGTTCACCCGGCCGCAAGGGGAAAAAGGCGGACGTGGGAAAATCGGGTTCACCCGCATTTTCTCGCTCGATGAGTTGACGCCGGACGTGATTGAGGCCGCGCCGATTTTGGACGCCCAATTTACGGATGAAGAATGGGGCGGCGTGAATGAGGCGCATTTGCTGGCGAACGGGCTTGTGGGGGCGCTTGGCCATATCGCTTGCTTTGACGAGCACGGCAACCGCCATTACTACCCGATGGTGTTCGTGTTGAACCCGGAGACGATGGAGCGTTCAGAGCTGGAATTGATTGCGCTTCGCTCCCACTTTTTGGATGGTCCGGCGAAACGGCCGGATTTGGCGAACGTTGTCTTTAGCGGCGGACTCATCCGCAAAGGCGACGGCACGGCTGAGCTGTACGCCGGCGTGAGCGACGCCGAGGCGCAAAAAATTTCGCTCATCGACCCGTTTGCGAAATACGAAGCGCAAGAGCTTGATCGGATGTATGCTTCCGTTTAGCGAAAGGATCGGTGCGACAGACCTTCTCTATGAATGGGGAAGGTTGGCGGCCGGTCCTTTTTTGCATTTGGCCGGTTTCTTGCCTTGTGCGAAGGACTTCGGTTTGGCATAAACGTGACTTGTTCGGTGACGGTGTATGTGCTCAATGAGGAACGGCTGTATGAGCAGGCGGATGTTCAACCTTGTTTGTTTGCATTATCGTGATGAAAGAGGAAATGTTGCTTCCTCACAGCGTTTCTTCAGTTCAAAACTTTGCAACACCGTCGCGTGACCCCTTTCGGCTTCTCCCAAATCGAACAAATCCGTCGTTTTTCAACGGTCTTCGAAAGGACTGCTTAAAAGCGAACAGCGTGGGATTCTTCCCACGCTGTTTCCGTGAAAATGCACGCGTCTTGATGGGGCATTTTCATGCCCAGGTGAAGGGCAAAGGTTGCTCATGGATCTTTTCTGTGTCCAACGGGATCGGGGCGACGTTCATCGCTCGCGTGATGCTCCTTTACGGTTGTTTTTGCCGCTTTTCCCGCTCCTTCATTTTCTCTTCCATCCGCTTCAGCAGCTTTTCCCACGGGTTTTCCGCCGTTTTTTTCTTGCGCTTTCGTTTTTCTTCCGCCATGCTCAAGCGCCTCCTTTCGCTGCGGCCGATAAGGCGAGCAAGTCGCGCAGTTCGTCATCGGACAGTTCGGTGATCCATGCCTCGCCTTCGGTGATCACATCAGCGAGCGCTTGTTTTTGTTCGAGCATCTCGTCGATTTTTTCTTCGATTGTCCCGACGGTGATCAATTTATGGACGTGGACGAATTTCGTCTGTCCGATGCGGTAGGCGCGGTCGGTCGCCTGGTTCTCGATGGCCGGGTTCCACCAACGGTCGAAATGGATGACGTGGTTGGCCGCTGTTAAGTTGAGCCCGGTGCCGCCGGCTTTGAGCGACAAAAGGAAAATCGGCGCTTTTTTCGCTTGGAACTCATCCACCATCCGGTCGCGCGTTTGTTTTGGGACGCCTCCGTGCAAAAACAACACCGGCTCATCAAACAAGTCGGAAAGCAGCTGTTGGATCATCTCGCCCATTCGCACGTATTGCGTGAAGATGAGGCACGATTCGTCGTTGGCGCGGATTTGCTCGATCAGTTCGATGAGCTTTTCGAGCTTGTGCGACCGTTCAACGAGCTGGCGGGGGCGGCGTTCTTTCAAATACAGCGCCGGATGGTCGCAAATTTGCTTCACACCGTTTAGCATTTGCAAAATCAAGCCGCGCCGCGCAAACGGACTGGCTTCCTTTGCCCGTTCGAGTGTGTCGTTGACGAGCTGCTCGTACAAGGCAGCCTGTTCGGCCGTGAGCGGGCAATATTCTTTTTGTTCGAGCTTATCCGGCAAGTTGAGCGCAACCGCTTCATCCGTTTTCGTCCGCCGCAAGAGAAATGGGCGGATGAGCGTTTGCAGCGCCGCTTTTTTGCGGGCGTCGCCTTCTTTTTCGATCGGTCCGGCAAATCGGCGTTCAAACTCGGCCGCACTGCCGAGGTAGCCCGGGTTGAGGAAGTGGAAGATGCTCCAAAGTTCGCCGAGACGGTTTTCAACCGGCGTGCCGGATAAGGCAATTTTATGTTTTCCGCTCAAGCGGCGGATGGCGCGCGCTTGTTTTGTTTGCGCGTTTTTAATGTTTTGCGCTTCATCAAGGCAAATCGCATGCCAATGAATCTGTTTTAAATCGTCTTGGTCCAAATGAGCAAGGTTGTAAGACGTAATGACGAGATCGGCCTCGCCTGCCGTTTGCACGAACGCATCGTTTTTCGCCCGGTTCGGTCCATGGTGCACGTAGACGCGCAAGTCTGGGGTGAAGCGGGCGCATTCCTTTTGCCAGTTGCCGATCACGCTGGTCGGACAAATGAGCAACGCCGGCGTGTCCGGGCGTTCGATTTCTTTGACGTGCGCCAAATAAGCAAGCAGCTGCACCGTTTTGCCAAGCCCCATGTCATCGGCCAAGCAGGCGCCAAAGCCGAATCGGCGCAAAAAGACGAGCCAGTCGACGCCGCGCTGCTGGTACGGGCGGAGCGTGCCGTGAAACGACGGCGGCACATTCGCTTTCGGCAATCCATCCAGCTGCTGGAGCTGGCGGATAAACGCCCGGAATTGGTCGTGGACGTCAATGTGGATCGGGATCGATTCGTCCGCTGCCTCTTCGCGCTCCTCTGCTTCCGAAAGCAGCGTTTGCGCCACGATGTCGTGGATCGGCACGCCTTCTTTTTTCGCCTTTTCCATGAGCGCCTGTGCGCGGCGGACAAGGGCGGGATCGAGAATGAGCCATTGGCCGCGCAGGCGGATGAGGCGCCGCTTTTGTTCCGCCAAAGCGGCAAACTCCTCTTCTGTCAGCTCAATCCCGTTGGTCGCCACCCTCCAGTCAAAGTCCGCGAGGCGCTCAAGGCCGAATAATGATTCCGCGTTGACGGAAGGCGACAGTTTCGCTTTGATCGACAGCTGCGCCTGGCGGATATCGTGCCACCAGTCGGGAAGCAGCAGGCGCACGCCCGCTTCGGTGAGCTTTAAGCTGTCTTCGGACAAAAAACGCCACGCTTCTTCATTAGACAGTTCCGTCCGCAGACCCTCCCCGGCGTCAAGCCACGGCACGATCGCGCAAATGCGGCGAATGGCGCGCTGGATCGATGATTCATATGGGCGCCAAGCGCGCGGAATGTCGCTTGCGGGTGCGATGACGCTGTCGTCGACGGCGATTAGCACCGCTTCAAGCGTCCATACGTCGCCTTCCTCGGACGGCTCGACGAGGCGAAGCCCGACCGTAAACGGCGGCCGGTCGCCGAGCCATCCGATTTGTTCGAGCCAGTCGTCTTCCGTTCCGGTCCATTGGCCGCTGGGGGAGGCGATCAATGGATAAGTGCGAACGATTTCGCCCCAAATGCCGCGAAGTTCCGGGTCGCGTGAGAGCCAGTCGGCGACCGCAAGCGACCGCCATGTGGCGACGAACGGATCGGGATCGTCATCCGCGCCGCGCCAGCGGGTGCGTCCTGCTTCGCTCCATGCGCCGCCTGTGTTTTTCCATAAGGAAGCATCTGGAAGGAAGCGGCGTTCGCGCAAACCGTTCCAAATGTGCTTCGCCCACTCTTCCAATCGGGCGGTGAACTCGTCTGCCCATTCAATGGCGGAAAAGCGCGAGGGCGGACGCAAAGCGAACAGGGTGAGCGCCTGCCATGGCGACAGCCGCACGATGTCGTCTTCGATATCAATCATGGTCCCGTAAAAGGTTTCTTCGTGCCAAGCCAATAAAGGCGAAACCCATGATGAGGGATGGGTGGAACCAGAGAGCTCGAAACATCGAATCTCTTCATTCCATCTGCAGGAAATCTGAATCGTCTCCAATGCCTTCATGGAAGCAATTTTCCTTTCTTCAATTCTTCATGAAACGCGCGCATGCGCGCCGTTTTGGCGAGCAGTTGCTCGAGATAGGCTTCCCATTGGTCGAGCCGCTTCATCGAACGGTAGTGGGTCCGCAGCGTTTTCAAATGGCGGACCGCCCTTTGGTAGCTCGCCCGGTTTTTTTCTTCCAGCCGCCTCATCACGGCCCGATGATATAACGGCATCACGAGTTCTGGATTGCGCGCTTGCAATGTTTTAAGCAGCTGTGGATGCAATTCATCGGCGGTGATGTTCGCCCATAAAAACAGGTCAACGACTTCTCGGTATCGCCCTTGCCGATACAAAAAGTTGGTATAATAGTTGACGCTGTATGGAAGACTGCGCTGCAAAAAATCTTCCCATGCATCCGGTCGGTTTCGTTGGCGGGCATACATTTCAAACAAATGAACCGCTTCGTCCAAAAAACTTCCCCGGGCGAGGTCGGACATGTGGGAAAGATAAAGCGGCCAATCGTCTTTTGCTTTTTCCCAAACGGCTTCAAACCGTTTCAAGAGGCCGTTTTGAATGAATCGCCCCATCCATTCCACCAAAAACAAGCCTGCCTGATCGGGGAACGCGCGGTAAAGCGCCATCGCTTCGTCGTCTTCGCCAAGCAAAAAGGAAAGATGAGCCGCCGCCATAGCGGCGCGGATGTCGTCTCGGTCTTTGGCGAGCCGAAGGAGTTCGGCTCGTTCCTCTTGCCGCCATGTGGGCTTGGTGAACAACAACTCCCACGCGGTTGTGTAAAAGTCATAGCCGAATGATGACAGCCCTCCGTCCAAAAACAGTACATCACGAACATACGGAATCGTCTGTTCAATCAACGCGTTGAGCGACCGCGGCAGCGATTGAGTAGACAATTTTTCCAAGGCGTCAAAGGCGCGGTCGGCGACATAGTTGACGTCCTGCTGCCAGGAAAACTGTCCGTAAGAGGCGAATACGACGTCGTTCCACCCTTGCGCCTCCCCGTACTGCCGAAGCTTTTCCAACAAAAAGAGGGCGGCATGAAGCTCCCGCAACGGACGGGCGCCAGCTTGCTTCCCTTCGTTTTTGCCAAGTTTCGGGAGCAGCTGGAAGGCTAAACGGTACGGCCAGTTTTGGCCGTTTTGATGGCGGGAGAAAAAGTCTTGATACTGTTTCTCAAATTGGTCCCGCCAATCTTCGACGGTTTCATTGGCTGTGATCGAAAGGCCTGCCGTTTTCCCCGCGCGTTTTGGAGCAGGCGTTTTTGGTTCATGGACAGCGGATTCTTTCCACAACGCGCCGATTTGCCCTTTTTTCCAAAGGCGGAACAGCTCGCCAACGTCGAACACGTTGCCGTATATATAAAAGAACAGCGCCAAAACGTGTGGACACAGCCCTTCCGTCCCGCATGGGCAGCGATGGCGGCGGGTGATGTTGGCCAAATCAAGCATGACATCATGGGGGGTGATGTCGGAAACGACCCCTTCCACTTCGTGGCTGTTGATCACCATGACGTTATAGACCAACCCGTTTCTTGACAAGTCGCGCCCTTTTTGAATGAGATTGTGGAAAATAGGAAACGGCAATTCTTTCAGCAATTCCCCAGCCGCCTGCTTCAAAAGCGGCTTGGAAACGGTTGTTTGCAACATGTCGGTCCGTCCTTTCCGATCCATTCCTTATCATCCTATTATAGCATGTGACAGCGTGTCGAAAAAAGAGGGGCAATGTGACAAAACGCGTCTGTTCTCGAGCCGGCATGAAAGGACATTGCGAGCTTTTGAACGTGTACGCGTTTTGATAGAAAGAAAGCTGGTGATGGTTGAACGTCTATCGATGATGGTATAATAGGAATAGAAAAAGTCCAAATGGAAAAGAAAGCAGGTGCATCGAATATGGCGGAAACGCCGCGGAACGCGTTATGCCCGTGCGGAAGCGGGAAAAAGTACAAGCATTGTTGCGGAAAAAAAGAGGCGGTTTCGATTTCGTCATTGATTGACCGCGAGTTGATCGAATGCATGAATGATATGCGTCAGTTTGTTTTACAGCGGTATGAGAGGGAGGTGGAAGAGCTTTTAGACCAGTTCCCACTTGATGAGATGCCGGAGGAACTCGAGCTTGGCGTGCAGATCATGGCGGTGAACTGGATGTTGTTTTGTTGGCCGCTTGATGAAACAGGACAAACGATCTTTTCTGCTTACCGGAAAAGCCGTCATTGGGAGCGGTGGCGCCCGTCCGTTCAGGCGCACATCGAGAGGTGGGAAGGAGCCGTTCCGTCGCTTGGCGAGTTCATCGGCTATGAGGACGACAATCGCCCCGTTGTCCGGGATTTGTTGACGGGAGGGGAAAAGATCGTTCATTTATTGGCTTCCCATCAATGGCCGAGCGTGATCGAAACAGGAGATGTGGTGTTCGGCTTCCTTGTGCCGTACCAAGACGTGTTCACGTGTTTCACAGCGGTGTTTCCGCTCCCGGCGTCAGGGAAAGATCGATTGCTTCGGGCGATTCAACAAGAAGGGGAGTGGAGCGGTCAGCCATCGGCTTTATGGATGCGCGATCGGTTCGTCGCTGTGCTTTCCGATGTGCTCTTGGAGTGGCTTTGGCAGTTCGCCAAACAGTTCAAATGGGATGATCCGAAACAAGCGGCTGTCATTCGCGAGCTCGATGAAAACGAGCCGGAGGCGCCAGCGGCGCTGCTCAATCAAGCGTTCGCCATATGGGCGATCTATTGCGGAAAAACATCCCGCCTCCCTTATTCGGTCCCCGTCTACGCGGCGGCGCTCCGCTATGTGGCTGGGCATTTGATGAAGGCGGAAGGATCGGAGGTGGAAGACATCGCCGATCGGTATGACGTGATGCCAGAAGATGTGCGATCGGCGGCGTTGGATTTTTTCCTGATGGCTGTTGATGATGAAGACGACGAGCAATGGCTCGATGACTGGGAGGAAGACTGGTTCGAAGAGGAAGGGGATGAGCTTGATGCGCGCATCAATGAATGGATCGATGACATCGATCTGATGTTGATGCGTGAAGGATGGGACGAGAAGCGAGTCAACCGTCATATTGACCGCGCCATCCGTTCGTGGCGGAATGAGGGCCTGCTCGAGGAAGTGAATGAAAAAGAATTGCGTAAAGAACTCCGCGATGTAGCGTGGGAGATCTTCACCGATCGGGGATTCATCTAGAAGCTGGCAGAAAAACGGGCGCTGCGCGCAAGTCAGCGGCATTTCGTCAGAAAGGAAAGCCGGTTCCACAAGGGCTCTCTCATTCAAACATCATTGGGCTCAACCCAAGCCCTCTATAAGTAGAAACAGGGAATGGAATGCGTTCCATTCGTGAAACTCCAAAAAAAGCGGCGGGGAACGATCGGTTTTGACCGAATCCATAATGGATTGGGAAAAATGGCTTTGTGCGCGATTCCGACCGTTTTTAACATAAATCAGCCAGAAGTCCCCCACCTCTACAGGTGGGGGATGAATGGCGTTCGGTTTTTCTGTTTTTCTCTTTCTTCTTTGGATGGCAATAGA